>JAACDY010000060.1 GCA_009936675.1 Bacteroidota bacterium | reverse complement strand
TATCGGAACGGATAGTAAAAGAGATCAAATCAAGAATCCAATTCATCAAAGATGTGGGCTTGGGATACCTTAATCTGAACAGAAAAGCCAATACGCTATCTGGAGGCGAATCCCAACGCATCAATTTGGCCACCTCCTTAGGCAGTGCCTTGGTAGGATCCATGTATATACTGGATGAACCTTCCATTGGGCTCCATTCTCGCGACAATGAGCGTTTGATCATGGTTTTAAAAAAGCTCAGAGATATTGGTAATACGGTCATAGTCGTAGAACACGATGAGGAAATCATGAATTCGGCCGATAAAATTATTGATATGGGGCCCGAGGCTGGCAGTTATGGAGGAGAAATAGTCGCTGAAGGAAATCTGGAGGACATCAGTCAATCCGAAAGTCTAACCGCAAAATACCTGCGCAACGAAATGTCCATTCCGATACCTGGGAGACGCAGAAAAAGTCGCTAAAAGATCTCATTGAGCGGCAGTAGAGAAAACAACTTGAAAAACATTGATGTTAACTTTCCGTTGGGCTGTATGACATTAGTAACTGGGGTGTCCGGCAGTGGTAAGTCAACTTTAGTAAAAAAAATACTCTATCCTGCCTTACAGCGAGAAAAAGGGATTTTCAATGACAAACCTGGACAATTTGATACCATCAAAGCTCCTTTTGAAAAAATAAGCAGCATAGAATTTGTAGATCAAAACCCTATTGGGAGATCCTCACGATCCAATCCCGTAACCTACATCAAAGCCTATGACGAAATCAGAAGTTTATTTGCAAAACAAACTTTGGCCAAAAACCGTGGATATCAAGCCAAACATTTTTCCTTTAATGTAGATGGTGGTCGCTGTGACCATTGTAAAGGCGATGGCAATACAACCATCGAAATGCAATTCATGGCCGATGTTGTTTTACAATGCGAGCACTGTATGGGAAAACGATTTAAAAAAGAGGTTTTGGAAGTTGAGTTTGGAGGATTATCTCTGGATCAATTGCTTGAGATGAGTGTAGACGATGCCATAGACTTTTTTGAAAAAGAAAATCAGACCAAAATGGTTCAAAAACTCAAACCCCTTCAAGAGGTAGGTTTGGGATATGTAGCACTGGGGCAGCCTTCCACTACCCTCTCTGGTGGAGAGGCTCAAAGAATAAAGCTGGCTTCTTTTATTGGCAGAGGTATTACACATGACAAGATTATTTTTATTTTTGACGAACCCACCACTGGTCTTCATTTTCACGATATTAACAAACTGTTGCGTTCGTTCAATGCTCTAATCGATCAGGGACACACGGTTATTGTAGTAGAACACAATTTGGATTTGATCAAATGTGCCGACCATCTGATTGATCTCGGCCCTGAAGGTGGAAAAAATGGTGGTTCAGTGGTAGCGATGGGAACCCCAGAGGAAGTGTCCAAGGTCAAAGATTCATTTACAGGTCAATATTTAAAGGAAAAACTCGGTAATTAGTCTTTTTTAAGAAAAGGTAAAATTTTACTGAGAAACTGTTGCAGATCAACCGTTAGTTTTAGTAAATATGCCAATATGGAGAAAGCTGCCGTAATGAGTATTGACCTTAACACCAAAGACACAAAAGGATCAAATTCGAATGAGACTTCGGAAATGGTAAAGTAAAGTATAAGAACGATTCCCAAAGTAAGAAAAGTTTTTTTACTGTAGGGATTGATTTTAAATCTAAGTTGTACCAATAAAATTTTTAAAAAATTAATCAGTACAATGACCATTAGTGTCGCATAAGCTGCTCCAATGATACCATACCACTGGATAAGATAAAGGTTGAGTACTACTGCCAAAATAGCAGAGGTAGTTGAAAACCAAAACACATAAGCATAGTGTTTTGAATTGGTAATGATGTTGTTCAAACAACCCAAGGACATGGTAAACAACTTGCCCAGGGATACGATGAGGACAACTTCCAGTGCCACGCTATAATCTCCCAAATTGACCCAAGCGTAAAAGTCATTCAAATTCAGATTGATCAGCAAAAAAAGTAATCCTGAAATCAACAATAGGTTGTTTGCGCTTTTTTTCAACAGCTTGAGCAGTGTTGGAGCATCACCATCATTCAAGGCTTTGGCCACCAGCGGGCTAATGATTTGAAACATGGCTCTCCCAGGGAATTCAATGACAGCAGCAATAAAGATAGCAACACTGTAGTAAGCCACATTTTCAACAGTTAATATGTTGGAAATCATTGATTTATCAATATCCAAAATCAAACTTGCAGCAGTGCCTGACATAAAAATCAAGAGGCTATAACGTAAGATCGATTTAAACTGATGCGGAAGAGCAAAAGAAAATTTAGGCGTGTATTTGATCAAACTGTAAACCACTACCAACAACAATCTGAGATAATAACCCAAGATCAAAGCCATGATAAATCCATCAAGGTCCAATCCACCAAAAGCATAGATTAGCAGTAAAGTGAAAATCAAAGCCCTTGGAAAGAACTCTTTTAGAAAGTTCCCAAAAACAGAATATAGTTGAATCCTGAGCCAGTTGTAAAATACTTCAAATAGTGCCGTAGAAAAAGCAACAGCCAAAATCAAATAAGCATACTTACCCATCTCTTCATTTTCGGTGGCGATGAAATCAGTGATTTGATGATGGAAAAAAAAAGTAATGATCAGGAGGATAGTGAAAACCAAAAGTGGAAGAAAGAGGGAGAAACTCAATAGCTTATCTTTTTCCTCCTTGGTCTCGCAACTACTGTAGAATTTGATCACAGCATGTTGAACACCAAAAGAAATAAACGGCTGAACCAAATTCGACAAAGCCAACAATGCCACTACCAATCCCTGAAGTGCACTTCCCATGTGGGTGGGATATAGATAGACCGTATTGAACGCACCAATAAGAAAGGCCAGTGCAATGCTGACGCTATTATAGAACGATTGCTTGGCTATAATTCCCATTGTTGTTGAAGTTAGTTAGATTTTTCTTTAAATCTCCGGTATCCAAAAAAGAACACTATGGAAATTAACACAAATCAGGTAATGAGCCTGATCGTTCCACCCAAGTGAACCACTGGGGGATCAAAAATAAATTCAATGGAGTGTTTTCCTGAGGGAACCCTCAAGCCTCTCAACACATAGTTGACAGGAAAAACAATGGCCTCTTGATTGTCAATACTAACCCTCCATCCTTTGGGATAGTAGATCTCTGAAAAGACCAACAGTTGCTCCTCTCTGGCTTCAAATTCATATTTGAGCTTGGTGGGATGATTGTTAATCAGTTCAATTTTATCTAACAGTTGGGCGTCATATTTGATGGGAGTATTGGCAGGAAACTCCGATTTCAGCGCAACCGCCTGTTTGGAAAAGTCAATGCTCTTCATGGACTCAAGTACTCCATCGGCAGTATCTGAAATCAAAAGTGAATCGACTGCCCAAGCGACTCCCAAAACATTGGGGTTTTTCATCAGATTTTGTTCGTTATTCTGCTGAATCAAAAGGTATTTTACGTTGAGCATATCCATCACCCCAGAAATTTGGTGGGTGCTGAAAAAGTCGTATAACTCTTCAAAGCGCCTTGGTTTGGCACCGTGGTATCCCCCAATAGCATTGTGAAAAAAAGAAGTTCTGGCTCCGGAAAGTTTTAAACCTGGTTCATAAACCCTAAATCGGCTGGTGTCGGCTTTGATCTCTTGGTCTCCTTTTTGGGCAGCAAACAGGTTTTTCATTTGCCTTGGACGTACAAACATTTCTCTGTCTATATAACGTTGAGATACCCCTATCAGATCAGTGAGCATCAGTCCAATCAAAATTATAAGAGATAGGTTTTTGGAAAACTTTCCCTTACTGAAATAGTAAATGACCGCAAATATTACCAAACAATAAACAACAGCCCTGATCAAATCGTAATCGAAAATTGATTTTCGGGCAGTAATGATTTGATCCATCAGAATCGAGCCATAGGCCTCTCTGAGGTAGGCATCCATTGTACCAGAAAAATCAAAAATACCTTTGGACAGCAAGAGCGTCAAAAGGATGAGTACAAAACCAATGGCCGGTTTTAATATTTTTTTAAAATCTGTTTCTTCTGGTTTTTGAAACAAACGATACAAACCCAAACAAGCTAATACAGGGAAGCAAAACTCCAATATCACTTGAATAGAACTCACCGCTCTGAATTTATTGTAAAAAGGGAAGTAATCGATAAAAAATTCCGTCAGGAGGGGTAGATTTTTCCCCCAAGACAACAATAGTGAAAAAATGATTCCAGCCAGCAAGCCATTTCTCAATCGGCCTTTAACAATGAACAGGGCCAAAAAGGCCATAAATATTACGGTGACTCCCACATAGGCTGGAGCTTCAAGTATGGGCTGACTTCCCCAGTAAGTGGGGACATTAGAAACAAAATTTTTGGCTTGAGATCGGGACAATCCGTTTTGGATCAAAAAATCAAAGAGTTCGGAATTTTCTCCCAAATTTTCTGAGGAACCTCCCCCCTGAATTCTGGGTACCAATAGGTTAAAGCTTTCAAAAATCCCATAACTGAATTGAGTGATGTAGTCTGTGCTGAGTCCTCCTGTTTTTTCTTTGAAGCTCCCGTCGGGATTTTGGGTTAACTCCGTTTTTCCACGGGTACTGAATTGGGCATACTCTGCCGTCGCCATAAGTGGTGGAGCGTTGAGACCCAAGGCCAAAGCCCCTGCCAATACAAGGAGTAGCGACTGACGTATAAAATTGGGGTGGGTTTTGGTTTTCAGCGCATGGATTCCATATACAATTCCAATGACCAGCATCAACAGAAGCATATAATAGGTCATTTGGTAATGATTGGCCCTTATTTGCATGGATAAGGCGAAAACTGTAAGAACAAAGCCCCTAGCACGTTGATCATGGAAAATCATATACATTCCTCCGAGAACTAATGGCATATAGGCCAGTGCCTGTGCTTTGGTATTGTGGCCAACCTGTAAGATGATCAAGAGATAAGTGGAAAGACCATAGGCAAAAGCACCAAAAACCGCAATGGGAATGGGCATTTTAATAATCAGTAAAAAAAGGTAGGCGCTAAGCAGATAGAGAAACAAAATCTCAGCGGGTTGCGGAATCAATTGAAAAAGCTTGTGGATAGGGGTCAAAAAATCATAGGGGTATCGAGCCCCCAACTGATAAGTGGGCATCCCACCAAAAGCATTGTCAATCCAATAAATTTCTTCACCATTGTTTTGTCTGTACTCCTGAATCTGTCTCGACATCCCGGTGTATTGTCTGATATCGGATTGAATTAATTTTTTTCCCGACAAAACCGGGTGAAAAAACAAAACAGAAAACAGACCAAAACCGCTTATAATAAGAAGGTGCTTCAGGGTTTGTGTATTAAAAACCTGCTCAATCAATTTCTTCATGGTCAATGTATTCTCCCATTTCTTTCTTGGGTTTTTTGGTCTCTTTTTTGGGGGGTGAAGAGGATAAATCAGCATCAAAATGCTGCATTTTTTTGGAAAGTCGATGGATTAAATATTTTACAATATATGGAGAGATAAATCTGAAGATATAGACGATTACCGTCAAAATCAAAAAAAACTTAAGCAGTCCGACCACAATAGTTAGATTAAGTACAATTCAAAAGTAATTAAAACTTATGACTAATTTGAGGTTTTTGGAGGGGGGTAAGTATTAAAAATAAAATTAGATTTATCTTGCAAAAAAATAATAAATGCTGAGCCGATTCAGACTCTTTTTTCTTTTTTTCACGGGTATGATTCATGCTCAATACACTGACCAGATCAATTCCAATCGACCAGGTGCCTCCATTGGTGCTTTCGCTGTTGGAAAAGGAATCGTTCAGTTCGAGGGTGGTTATGAATACAGAAAATACAAACATCAAGATTACAACAATTCTACTCTTGACGGGTCTATTGCCTTCCTCTCTGTCCGATGGGGATTTTTGTCAGAACGATTGGAACTGACCTATCAAGGGGCTTTTATGTTTGATAAATTGACCAATAAAATATCAAGTCAAGAGTTTGTTTATAAAAGAAAAGGGTTCCTTCAGAATTTTTTAGGAATCAAATATTTGATTTACGATCCTTTTAAAAAAGAAGAGAAAATAAATGTGTACAGTTGTAAAGCCAACAATGGATTTAAAATAAAACACTTGATCCCTGCAGTATCCCTAACGGCTGGAGCAAATTTTATTTTTGACAAGAATCATCCCTACCCTTTCGGTGATGTTTTCGACTTGTTCTATCGGTCTATTTTCTTTCAAAATTTGAGAGTACCTCCCGATAAAGAACCTTTTCTATCTCTTAGAGGGGTTTTGGCCACCCAATCCCATTTTTTAGACCGTTGGGTTTTTGTAACCAACTTTATTTTCGACCGTTACTTGACGGAACAAACCGCCAAAAGCTATATCCTTACCCTTACCCATACCTTTCACCCCTTGTGGTCGGTATATTTAGAAAACGAGGGGATAATAAGCGAGCGACATAAAGATATCATTTTTAGAACGGGGGCTGCTTATCTTTTTTCAAACAATATACAAATAGAGAGTTCAATCGGGGTAAACACCAACACCCAACCCAGTTCACTATTTGTCAATTTAGGTGTTTCCTATCGTTTAAACTTCCATAAAGATTTTAAAAGTGCGGCTGAAATTGAGTATGAAGAATCAAAGAAGGAGGAAAAACAATTGAAAAAAACGATGAAGAAAAACAATAAAGCTGAAAAGAAAAGAGCTCGTAGGGCCAAAAGAAATTGACTCATGAATAAAAAAATGATTGATGTTCTTGAAATAAGCACCAGAGAAGACCTCAGAAGGTTTGTGAGTTTCTCCTTTACGCTCTATGGCCAAAATCCCAATTGGACACCTCCCATCATTGAAGAGGAAATTGACACTTTGGATCAAACCAAAAACCCTGTTTTTAAAAATGCTACAGCCCATTATTTTTTGGCCTTTATAGATGGAGAGATCGTGGGTAGAGTTGCAGTGATGATCAACTGGATTGAAGTCAAAAAACTGAAAAAGAAAAAAGTTCGTTTTGGGTGGTTTGATGTTATAGATGATATCAATGTGACCCAAGCCTTGATGGAAAAAGTACACACCATAGGTCTTGAAAATGGGATGGAATTCATCGAAGGTCCGGTAGGCTTTTCCAATATGGACAAAGCAGGAATGCTGGTCAAAGGTTTTGAGGAAAGCAATACCATGATTACTTGGTACAATGCTCCTTATTATCACGAACATTTTAAAAAATTGGGTTATAAAGATCTTGCCGTTTGGGTGGAATATGAAATTACTTTAAGCTCTTTTGAAGAATCTCCAGAAAAAATTAAAAAGTTTTCGGATTTGATGCTTCAACGCTATGAATTGAAAATTTTGGATTTTAAGTCCAAAAAGCAGATCATTCCTTACGTAGATAAAATGTTTGTTTTGCTAGAGGAAACCTATGGAAAACTACAAACTTTTGTACCCATACAGAAGGAACAAATACAGCAATACAAAGAAAAATACTTTCGTTATATCCATCCTGAATTTATCAAATGTATTGTGGACAAGGACGATGAGTTAATTGCTTTTTGCATCACAATGCCTTCTTTTACTAAGGCTTTAAAAAAAGCCAATGGCAAAATGTTTCCTTTTGGATATATTCACCTCTTAAAAGCTTTGTATTTTAATTCCAGAGCTTCTTTTTATCTTATTGGTGTACATCCAAAATATCAAAACAAAGGGGTAACGGCCATTATTTTTAATGAAATGCAAAAAACCTTTAACAAGCGTGGGTATCATATAGTGGAAAC
>JAACDY010000059.1 GCA_009936675.1 Bacteroidota bacterium | reverse complement strand
TCAATCAATTTCCCGAATGGTTTACCGTAGATCGCAAAAAGGAATACAAGATCACCGCCTCCGATCCAAAATTGTCAAACACCTACAGTGGAGCAGTTTTGTTAAAAGGGATTCCCCTAAAACTCTCGGCGGGGCAAACCCTAATCTTCGCCATTGAATAAAAAAACCCCGCTTTATGGAAAAGCGGGGACTAACAAAAACAAATAATTAATTTCCTTACAGAAATTGTAATATAAATGTACCCATTGGTAACATTTGTTGAAAGGAATTTCAAAAGCTTCGTTTTCTTTTTGAGATTCCTAAAAAAAAGACCAATCCTTTTTAAGGAGCCCATATAAATGAAGGTTTTTTTTGAATAATTCATAAATTATAAGGTGATCGATGTTGTAAGAAAATTCTTTTTTTACTCTTGTAATGGGGATCATTTACAGCAATTTATTAATTTGTCAAGAATTGATAGAGAATGAAATACTACGCTTTTTTTACACTACTGTTTATGGGGTGCTACTCTTGTACTAGCCCCGAAACTTCACATCAAGAAGAATGGATTGCTCTATTTAACGGCAAAGATTTATCCGATTGGACCATCAAATTTGCCAACCAAGACCTCAATGTCAATCACCAAAACACCTTTCGAGCTCAGGATAGCATGATCCGCATTGCCTATGACCAATATGATAGCTTCAATGATGCCTATGCTCATATGTATTACAACAAACCCTATTCCTATTATAAACTGCGTTTTGATTATCGATTTACGGGAGAGCAGGTCAAAGGAGGAGAAGACTGGAACGTTCGTAACAGCGGTATCATGTTGCATTCCCAATCGGCCGAAAGCAACGACTATGGGCAATATTTCCCCGTTTCTATCGAAATTCAATTGCTGGGCGGACTGGGCGAAGGCAAGCGTACTACCGGAAATGTTTGTACCCCCGGAACCGCTTTGGTCATGGACGGAAAAGTGGATTACCGACATTGCATTTCCTCCCATTCCACAACCTATCACGGGGATGGATGGGTGAGTGCGGAGGTAGTGGTATTGGGCGGAGAAAGCATCACTCATCTGATCGAAAACGATACAGTATTGAAATACCAAAGCCCTCAGATTGGAGGCGGATTTACCAATCCCAGTAGAGAAGACGATTGGACTTCCCGAGGCGTTGTGGAAAGTAAAGAAGATTGGATCGCCAAAGAGGGAGAGATTTTAACCCAAGGCTATATTTCCCTTCAAGCCGAAAGTCACCCCATCGATTTTAAAAATATACAACTGCTCGACCTCTGTGGTTGTAAAGACCCCAAAGCCAAAAATTATAAGTCCTATTTTGTCAAAGCCGATAATTCGCTATGTAATTATTGATCCTCCTTATAAGTAAGGATTTTTATATATTTACCGAACAATGGATCCCAAATCTGTTCTTTACCGATGCAAAATCTACAACTCATACCCGACATATACCGTCAACAAAAATTGTCAAGGCAGTTTTTGATTACAACCAAGAGTTGATCCCCCTTGTTGGGAAACAAAAAGGAGCACCCTAGAGCCAAACGCAGGCGCAACATAGGCACATTGCGCATAGCATCGACCGTTGTATGCCATTTTAAAGCACTACCCTAATTCAACAACCATTGTATTATACTTATTCTGAACAATATCAATAATCGTTGATTTATCAGCTTTTAAACCATTAATGCTATCTATTTCATTGTATTCTCTCATGTAAGTATCACCCCACAAAGTGAATTCAATAATGATGGGAGCTAAATGAGTTCCTTTTTTTGTCAATAAATAAATATTCTCTTTTTTATTTTCAGGAAGCTTATGCTTTGTAATTAATTGATAAGATTCCATCAATTTAAGTCTAGCAGACAAAATACTTGGAGCAATTCGTTCATCCGAATCTGATATTTCTTTGAATGTCTTTTTATGCTTAATGAGCATATCTCTGATAATTAACAAAGACCATTTATCCCCGACAATGTCTAACAAAGAGGCGATTGGACAACCAGAACGAAATTCATTTTTCATTTTCATTCAACGATTATTATTAATTCGATAGTAATTATTATTTTTACTTTCAATTCGATAGTAAAAATATAAAAATAAATCAAGAACTATGTTAGCAGGTCACTTTACTACAGCATTAATTGCAAAAAATAAATTCGCAAAAGGAACTCTTTTGTATTTTTAATTATCTCTCAATTGCAGGATTTTTTGTGGTTTTTATTCCATTATTTAGGACTTGAACCAACCCATCCAAGTGATGCCTTTGATGCTACTTTAAGTAATATGATGGTAGATATGATTTACAGTCACGATTTGTTACCTCAGTTATTTTGGTTAGCAATTGTTTTTTTAATAGGGATACTCTTATTTAAAAGTACCAAAATAGGATTGGTAAGTATGGCTTTAGTATCAATCCATTTTATTTTAGATTTCTTTTCAGGCCATATGCACCACATTTTTGGAGCTGATACAATGGAAGCAGGTCTTGGACTGTATGCATCAAATCCTTATCTAGCTATTTTTATAGAAGCCTTATTTATTATTGCTGCTTTATGGTACTTCTTTATACAAGAAGCAAAAAAAGGAATTATTAGAACTACAAAAAATAGAATTGCAATCATTTCTGTTTTTTCTTATGGAATAGTTTTTATGCTATTAATTGCTACAAAATCTTTTAGAGAATTATTCGGTATTCCAAAATTTGACTTAGGATTTAACACCAATATGCCCACACTCATTTTCACTTATGTAGCAATGCTTTATTGCTTGAATTATTTAGTACCGAAGTTTGAGGTCAAAAAAGACTAAAAAACCGCAAACAATAAAGTATAAAAGTAATAGCAGTTTGGGTGCATACTCAAACTGCTTTTGTATTTAATTAAATATATTGCTTTTTGAAAAGTAGTCGCTATATAAATATTGAACGCTCCTTGAAGTAAGGATTCTTTTATGTATTTACTGAACAATGGATCCCAAATCTGTTCTACAACTTTTGTCTGAAATCTATCCCCCCGTTATGCCCATCACTTGTACGAAATTATTGTAAATTGAAATCGAGCAGATCGTTCATAAGATGTAGGATGATAAATTTTATACCCCTAAGATGAAAAAGTATATTTGGATCAGTGCCATGGCTTTCCTCTTTTCGGAATCCTGTACATTAAAATTAGAAACTTCCCTCGCAGAATTTTCCACTCCCCACTTCCGGATAGAGATCAGCGACAGCGGTAATCTCATGGCATTGACCGATCCCGTTACGGGAAAAAATCACCTCGCCCAAGATTCTATCGCGCCCCTATTGTCCCTTAAGGTGAAAGGGATTTTCCAAAAACCACAATCGGCAAGTCTAAAAGACGACATCCTTTATTTGCAGTTTGCAGAAGAGCGGGAAGCCCAAATCAAAATCACCCCAAAACAAGCCTACCTCACTTTTGAACTCATTGACCTGAGTTCAGTTGAGGAAGTTGAGTTGATCCTTTGGGGTCCTTATCATACGACCATCCATAAAATCATCGGAGAAACCGTGGGGGTAGTGCGCGGAGAGACTTATGCTATGGGCATACAGTCCCTAAACATCAAAACCCTAGGGGGTTATCCCTGGCATGAAAGTGACCGCATGCCGCAGTTGGATATTTTTCGAGCGGGAGACCACAGCGATATGGCTACTCAAGCCGACGACGGAGTGCTGTATCGTGTAGAAGCTGCCAAACCCACTGCCTCAGGAAGTAGTTTACAAGCCTATAGCCGAAACCGAAACAAGGCCCGAATCGTAGAAGAATTTTCCCACGACAAAATTGTCGTACCTCCCTATGATGACGGGGGTGTAGTGGGTTCCAAAATGGCCCTTTTTGGGAGTCCAGTAGCACAAGCATTGGAAACTTTGGGCGCCATCGAATTGGGCGAAGGACTTCCCCATCCCATGATCGATGGCCAATGGGTCAAAACCTCCCCCCTTGCCAATGCCGCTTACCTGATTACCAGTTTTACCGAAGACAATGTGGATCAAGCCATAGCCCTTACCCAAAAAGCAGGACTCAAACACCTCTACCACTACGGAAAAACCTTTGAGAATTGGGGGCATTTTGACCTCTATAAAGGGGAATTTCCCAACGGGGTGGCAGGCCTAAAAAAGTGTGTAGCAAAAGCCGCCGCCCAAGGCATTAAAATGGGAACCCATTGCCTGTCCAACTTTATCACTACCAACGACCCCTATGTCACCCCCATACCCGACCCCCGACTGGCCAAGGTGGGCAGTTCAAAGTTGGTTCAAGCCATAGGGTCAACCGATACCGAAATCCAAATTGCCGCCCCCGATTTTTTTAACCAAATGAAAAACAATACCCTCAAAACCGTAGTGGTGAACAACGAACTCATTCGCTATGGCGGGGTGTCCGAGGCCGCTCCTTGGCGGTTGCTCGATTGCCAACGTGGGGTTTTTGGAACGCAAGCCTCTAACCACGCTGCGGGTACTCAAATATCAAAACTGCTGGATCATGGCTATAAAGTCTTTTTGACCGATGCCGATCTCACCATTGAAATGTCCAAAACCTTGGCGGAATTATACAATCAAACGGGTTTGCGACAGATCTCCTTCGACGGCTTGGAAGGCAATCGTTCCACAGGACTGGGGACCTATGGAGAGTCGCTTATGCCCTATACTTGGTACAATGCACTAAAGCCCGAACTCAAAGACCACCTCATCATCGATGCCAGTCGTACCACCCATTTTTTCTGGCACATCTATTCCCGAATGAACTGGGGCGAACCTTGGTATGCTGGTTTTCGCGAAAGCCAAACCCAATACCGCTTTAACAACCAGGCCTATTTCCAACGCAACTTTATGCCCGGCATGTTGGGATGGTTTAAAATGACTGCCGAAACCAGTTTGGAGGACATGGAATGGATGTTGGCCAAATCCGCAGGCTATGCTGCTGGCTATGCACTGGTGGCCGACACTCAAAGCGTGGCCCAAAACGCTAATACCGATCAAATATTTCAACAGGTTGGCGATTGGGAAAAACTAAGACTGTCCAATGTCTTTAACGAAGCCCAAAAAGCCGCCATGCGCGATAACGACCGAGAGTTTACCCTCCACCGAATCGATGCCCAACCTTGGAATTGGCCAGAGGTGCATACCGAGATCTTTACCCACGCCAAAAAAGTTCGTCAGCCCGGGGAACCCCTTCATTCTACTTTTGAATTTCACAACCCTACCGAAGCACAAACGCTT
>JAACDY010000058.1 GCA_009936675.1 Bacteroidota bacterium | reverse complement strand
ATACCATCATTGGGGCTGTTGTAGCGTATGTTATAGGATATGGCTTTGATGGGTTCGGCTTGTTGAAACAAGGCAAGGCTCAAAATCAATAAAAATCGGATCATCATTGTCAGGTTTTATCAGAAAATTACTCTTTAAATTTCATAAAATCGCAGAATTCAAATACAAATAGTTCAATGGGGATCCTTTTTTTTGAGTTAAAGTCATGATTAATTTCATTTAATTTTTAATACAAGCTGCAATCAATTGACCCAGGATATAGGGCCAAAAGTCCCTTTCCTCATTTTTGTATATTTATTAAAATAAATGATCATATCATGAGTCAAAAACTCCTATTCAGCCTTATTGCCTTAACGTTCATTTACCAGCTTTCTGCCCAAATAACGACTCCAACCATCAAAGAAGAGGCAGATGTCCCTTCGTATCAATTACCTCAACTACTCATTTCTGAGAGGGGGAAAGAAGTTAATTCCCCCGCCAAGTGGGAGCGATTGAGGCGTCCTGAGATCCTTTCTTATTTCGCCAATCAGGTTTATGGCGTAGTTCCTGATCAATTGGATTTTACGAGGTAGAAGTCTTAGATGATGAGCCTGCTGCCCTAGGAGGAAAAGCGATTCGTAAGCAAGTCAACCTAATATTTAAAAAAGAAAAGAAATCTATAAAAATGTCCTTGCTCATCTATTTGCCCAAAGGAAAAACAAAATCACCGGTATTTTTGGCGTATAATTTTAAAGGAAATTATACGGTAAATGCTGACCCCGATATCTTAATTAATGGAAAAAAAGAAAGTGAATTGAGTGAGGAGGAACTCAAAAAATTCAATAAAAACAAAAGAGGAGGTCGCACTTCTCGATGGGCCATAGACAAAATGATTGAAGCGGGCTATGGTTTGGTGACAATCGATTACAATAATGTAGATCCCGATAAAAATGATTTTTCTGACGGGATTCATACCCTTTTCTATCAACCTGGACAAACGACTCCTGCCAAAAACGAGTGGGGTTCACTCTCAGCTTGGGCATGGGGAATGTCTAGAATAATGGACTTCATGGAAACGGAGGCATTGATCGATCACAAAAAAGTGATTTTAATGGGACACTCCCGACTGGGAAAGACAGTCCTCTGGGCAGGAGCCAATGACCAGCGATTTGGTATTGTGATCTCCAACAACTCTGGTTGTGGTGGGGCTGCGCTTTCTAGGAGAAGATTTGGAGAAAAGCTTTCAGACATCAACACCAATTATCCTCATTGGTTTGCTAAAAACTTCCACTATTTCAATGAAAATGAATCTACACTTAAAGTCGATCAGCATATGCTCATTGCCCTTATAGCTCCCAGACCTGTATATGTGGCCAGTGCCAGCAAAGATGAATGGGCAGATCCTAGGGGTGAATTTTTGGCGACCAAAGCCGCATCACCCATATATAGACTCTACGGAAAAAAAGCTATTGAAATGGAACAATTCCCACCTGTAAATACACCTTTTCACGGAACGATTGGATATCATTTGAGAGATGGAAAACACGATGTAACTGACTACGATTGGGAGCAATACATCAAGTTTGCCAATCAGCACTTAGGTTTGAGTTAGTCGATGCTACTTCCCCACCAATCATCATTGGGAAGGTAGTTGGGGTCAAGTTGAAACGCCCTGCGTTTTTCAACCTTTAATTTCATTTTCTGTTTGTGCTGACTGAGCCATTTTTCTTCCTCCTCATCATTGTGAAGGGGGTCTTTTTCGGGAATTTTAGCTCCGGTAGTCTCCAACCATTGCTCTAGTTCGTTTTTGAGTGCGATTCCCAATTCAGTATTTTGATCAAATACATTAGTGCTTTCTCCCATGTCTTCACCCAAGTGATAGAGTTCGTTTTTTCCGTCCTCAAAATAGTGTATCAGTTTCCAGTATCCCTTGCGAATGATAGCGCTGGGATCTCCCCCTTGATTTCCATAATGAGGGTAATGCCAGAACAACGAACGCTCTCCTAAAGATTTTTTCTCCATCAGTGGAACCAAACTCTTTCCATCGACAGGAGTGGTGTTTTTGATACTGGCCAATTCCAATAGGGTAGGGAAGAGATCTGCACCCGTAACAGGGGTATTAACTTTTTTTTCGGGATTTATAATTTGTGGAGCTTTGATAAAAAAGGGTATACGAGTCCCTGACTCCCATTGATAACCTTTGCCACCCCGCAATGGGAGGTTGCTGGTTGCAAAGTCATCGCCTGCGGAGACACCCCCATTATCGGATACAAAAACAACAACCGTATTTTCATCCAATTTCAATTCATCCAATGTATTTAAAACATGACCTACAGCTTCGTCGGTTTGTTCCAATAGTCCAGCATAGACTGGATTGTCTTGTTTGATTCTGATGGGCAATCTTTTTTCCATGGAAAAACCTTCTTCAAGAATCCCTTGATCCACGGCCTTTTTTTGGTATTTAAGCCATTTTTCTTGGGTGGTCTGTATGGGGGCATGAACGGCATAAAAACTCAAATATGCAAAGAAGGGTTTTTCCTGATTTGACTTGATAAAATCTGTGGTTTCTCGGGCCAATTTCATCGATAGCGTCATCCCCTTTTCCTTTGGTTTGTCTTCTAGAAAAGGGTTGTTGAAAGGAGAAAAGTATCCACCGCTATAGGGCCCTCCGCGATGGTATCCCCCTTTGTTGATTTCAAAACCGTGATCGGTGGGAAGAGATTTTTGTTCAACAGAGCCTAAATGCCACTTCCCAGCAAAAAAAGTTTTGTATTGATGTGTCTTGAAAACCTCTGGAAGTGTACTCAGTTCAAAGGGAAGATGCTTGACATATTCACTGGGCAAAAGTTGAGTTTTTCGACCGACCTTCCGCCAATCTGTTCCATATTTTGCACCAATCCAATCGGTTATCCCATGAACTGTTGGATATAGACCAGTTAACAAACTCGCTCTTGAAGGACTACAAACCGAAGCGTTGGCATAGCCTTGGGTAAACAATGTCCCCTCATGAGCAATCCTATCAATGTTTGGAGTTTCATAAAATTCGCTTCCCGTTGCGCTTAGATCTTTGTGTCCTAAGTCATCGGCTACGATAAACAAAAAATTGGGTTGTGGGGCGGGCGTTTCACAATTCAAAAAAGTCAATAAAACATAGGCAATGATGAGAGATCTCATATAGGTGTTAATCTTTAAAATTACGAATGCTTTCAATTACTACGGTTCCTAAAATTAATATTCCTCCAAAAACAGTATTTAATGCTGGATACTCACTTAAAACAATCATACCAATTACAATTCCATAAACAGGTTGTACCCCACTGATGATGCTCGCGGCACTGATGGTGAAATTTCTAAAACTATAGATAAACAATGTATGACCTGTAGCAGTTGTCAGTAAGGCAAGAATTAAAACCGCAGGAAGAGACGATTCCAAGCCTGTGGTGTCGTAAACAATAAAAATTGGGGATAGCAAAATCGTAACAATGATCAACTGATAAACCATTAAGATGGAACCTTCATACTCAGCAGCTTTTGATTTCATCTAAAAATTTCTAATGGAGTAACACAGGGCTGAAAAAACGCCAAAACCGATGGCTTTAAATTGATCGTTTTCCAAACTGATTTCGGGGGCCAAAAAGTAGATCCCCACCAAAACCATTAAACCCAAAAGCAGATTTGATTTTTTGAATTTACTGCCAAGCATAATGGGCTCCAAGAAGGTAGTGATGATGGGATAAGTAAATACAGAGAGCATTCCAATGGCTACACT
>JAACDY010000057.1 GCA_009936675.1 Bacteroidota bacterium | reverse complement strand
TCAAGTATTAAAGTATTCAAAAAAGAAATCAACAACAGTATAGGAAGTTTTATTGAGGAAGTTTACGCTTGGGAATTAAATCATCCTGAAGCTGACCTGAAATCGACTGAAAAATTGATCGATAAAGCCATCGCTTTGTTTGACGATATGATTGAGAAAATCCATCAGTCTAAAAGAAAGGGAGGGAAGGAAGGTTTTAAGTCCCTCAAAGACAACTTGGGCAGCGCTATCGATGCACTGCAAAAGGAGTTGGGCAAACTGGGGTAATTATTCTATTGCTTCCTCTGCTTTTCGACGTTCAATAAAATTAAGAAATTCTTTACCGTATTTCGATGACTTAACCTGATCGGTCAATTTGGAGGCTACGGTGTCCAAAAACACGATATTGGCATCATAGACCTCGGTCAACGCTATAAAAGGAGCAATGACATTGTCCCCGTGAGTGCTGGCAAAGTTGAGGGCATACAAATATCTTCTTTTTAATAAATTGTCCATGGCCGCTCGAATGGAATCCAAAGCATTGTTGTTGTCTTCTTTGGCTTCTTGAAAATAAGCTTGGATGTATTCCAAGTTTTTGGCGTCGAACTGTCGGGCCAGTTTTCGGTATTCTTGGAGTAATTTTTGATTTTCAGAACCTGTAACTTTGGCACTGCTTTCAAAGGTTTTCAGTAAAGTATTGACAGAAATTTCGCCTTTTTCTGCAAAGAACAATATTCTGTCATTGAGACTGTCACCGTCTTCCTTGTTTAAATAGAGGTAATATATTTCAGGACTTTCTATTTCTGTTTTGAATTTGAAGTCGGGACTTCCATCGACCACTAACGAGTCGACATTCACCATTATGGAGTCTTGTATTTTTTGCAAATAGAGGGTTCCCTTTCGTAAGCCTTCTATTGTTCCGCTGAGAAGCATGGTATTTCCAGAAGGTTTGGAGGTGCTCTCACAACCTATAAGTGTCAACAGACAGAAAAGTGGGCTATAGGATAGGTTTTTACTAAACATCATTGTGTAGTGGTTTTTGCAAATGTAGTCCAATTTGATTTTTTATAAAAATGGAATTTAGGTTGGTATGCGCTTTTAATTTTAAATTATTTGGCAGAGGATCGAAATCAAGTTTTTACACTAATTTTGAATTGTAATGTTACAATCAATTTCAATTTTAGGTTTATTATACCTATTAATTTTTCCGTCTTTGGATTGGGGAAAAACAGGTCATCAAGTGGTTGGAGTATTGGCTGAACGGAATCTGACTCCTCAGGCTCAAAAGGCGATTGATGATTTACTGGATGGTGCCTCTTTGTCCAGTATTTCCAATTATGGCGATAAAATTAAGTCTAATCCAAAATACAGAGCTTTAAACCCTTGGCATTACATCAATCTGCCTTTCGATCTGTCCTATGCCAGCGCAAAAAAGAATCCCAAAGGCGATGTGGTAATGGCCATTAAAAAATGCATTGCCAAACTCAAAGATGAAGATGAACCGAAAAGTGAGCGCGCCTTTTATCTCAAATTATTGGTACATTTTATTGGTGATATTCATCAACCCTTGCATGTGGGAAGAAAGGAAGATCGCGGAGGAAATGATATCCGACTCCAATGGTTGGGAAAATCCACCAATCTTCATCGGTTGTGGGATACTGGCTTGATTGACCATTGTGGAATAAGCAGTCCTATCGAGTGGTCAATAGAATTAGGAGATATGCCGCCCAAAGTGATGGAAGCCATTCAAAACGAGCCTTTGGAGCAGTGGGTGGCTGAGTCTCAGGCTTTGGCTAAAATTATTTATGGAGACAGTCCCTCCAACAGTAGGCTAGGACAGGATTATTACTCCCGCTATCTCCCTCTTCTTAAAATGCAGTTGCAAAGAGGGGGATTTCGTTTGGCCGCACAGCTGAACGATATTTTCAAATGATTTTTCGGAAGGTTAGATTAATTCTGGGTTCTAGTGGTTTTTTGGTTTTGGGAATCTGGTGGAGCCAATGTTCTTGCATGGCACCTTCCATTAGGAGTAAACTGCCGTGTTGGAGTTCCATTTTGTAACGTTCGGATTTAATTTTCCGATGTTTGAAGTGAAAAAATCGGGTGGCTCCAAAACTGAAGGAGGCGATTTGTGGATGCTTTCCCAATTCTTTTTCATTGTCGGCATGCCAACCATTGCTATCGGCGCCATCGCGGTAAAGGTTGAGAAGAACGCAGTTAAAATCGTGTTGGCTGACTTTTTGGATTTGCCCTAAGAGTTCCAGAAGTTCATCTGTCATGGGTTGGGGTTTTAGGGTTAAACCCGAATAAGTATATGTGCTCATTGAGTTGCTGTGGAGGGAGGTTAGCCGTGGTTGAGCATAGACTTTTCCAAATACTTTTACATCGTCTTGTTGCCAAGGAATCTGTTCCAAAAAAATGTTGAAATAACGATCGGCGACTTCTTCAGAGAAGAAATTTTGATAATAGCGCAATTGGGCATCTGGAAGATCGGGTTGCCAGCTATGGAAAGGAGGGTTGTTGTTCGCCATCCCTCAAAAATAAAAAATTGGTTTATAATTTTGGCGAAGTGGACCTTCTTAATCGCTTAGGGTATAGAAGAGACCTAGTCGAGG
>JAACDY010000056.1 GCA_009936675.1 Bacteroidota bacterium | reverse complement strand
TGGCGATGGATGTTGGGCGTAGAATTTTTTCCTGCAATCCTGTATTTTGGCCTTTTATTTTTTGTACCAAAAAGCCCCCGTTGGCTTTACACACAGAACCAATCTGATTCCGCCAAAGAAATCCTTGAAAATATTCACGGCACAACCCAAGCAGAAGTTGAGATCCAGTCAATAGAAACAAATATTAAAGAGAGTGAAAATATAAACACAGTTTCTATTCGAGAACTTCTAAACCCCGCAGTTCGATTCATCATGGTTGTGGGAATCACCTTGGGTATCCTTCAGCAAGTAACAGGAATCAATGCCATTTATTTTTATGCCACATCTATATTTAAACAAACGGGTATCGGAACGGATGCTGCTTTTTCCTCTGGTGTATTGCTGAGTTTTACCACGGTTGTGTTTACCCTTCTCGCTATCTATTTGATTGACCGTCTGGGAAGGCGACCACTTCTATTGGTTGGGATGTCAGGAATTGCAGTCAGCTTGCTATTGTGTGCATACAGCTTTAGTCAAGCAACCTATGAGCTATCAGCTACAGAAATCAATTCCTTTGAAAACATTGATACCTATAAGCTAGCGGAATTTCAAGATATCAACTATGAAAGTGATGTTACTTTCAAGAATGACATCAAAGCCGCTATCGGAAACCAAGTCTATGCGCTTAACGAAGGGGCGATTTTGGAAGCTGCGATTGATATGAATGCAACCCTAGTTCTGATAGGAATTCTTGGGTTTATTGCCTGCTTTGCGTTTTCACTTGGGCCAGTGATGTGGGTTATGCTTTCCGAAATTTTTCCAAATCGCTATCGCGGTTTAGCCATTGGGGTGATTGGCTTTATCAACTCTTTTTCCAGCTGGCTGATTCAACAAATTTTCCCTTGGGAAATTTCAAATTTAGGAAGCGCATTGACTTTCTTTATCTATGGGCTAATTGCTACAGTAGGGGTGTTGTTGTTTATCAAAATCCTTCCTGAAACCAAAGGAAAATCTTTGGAGCAACTTGAAAATGAATTGGTCAAGTCAAACGCTTAAACCTCAAGAATAAAATGAACAAAATCAAGTTTGCAGTCCTGGGGGTTTTTTTCATTTTCTCTGTAAAAGCATTTAACCCACCCATACATTATCAAAATATGAATCAACCTGTTAAAGTAACAATCGTTCATACTGATGGAAAGTATTCTTTAGAAGTCGACGGCGAACCTTTTTATATCAATGGTGCGGGGCTGGAATTTGGAAGCATAGCGTCATTGGCAAAATATAAAGGAAATTCTTTTCGAACTTGGCGGACGAATAACGGAAAGAATACAGCCCTCGAAATATTAGACGAAGCCCATAAATATGGTTTAAAGGTTACGATGGGCATCGAAGTTGCGCGTGAACGTCACGGTTTTGACTATAATGATGAGCAAGCTGTAGCAAATCAACTCGGAAGAATCAGGCAAGAGGTTATGGCTCTTAAAGACCATCCTGCCCTATTAATTTGGGCGATTGGGAATGAACTCAATTTACGCTATACCAATTATAAAGTTTGGAACGCGGTCAATGACATTTCAAAAATGATTCATGAAATAGACCCAAATCACCCGACAACAACCACGCTTGCTGGGATTTCAAAACGCGAAATCGATCAAATCAAAAAACGTGCTCCGGACTTGGACTTGCTGTCTTTCCAAGTTTATGGGGAGTTGGCTAGACTTCCACGACAAGTGCGTTCTTATGGCTGGAACAAACCCTACATTGTTACAGAATGGGGCGCTACAGGGCATTGGGAGGTGCCGAAAACAAGCTGGGGAGTACCTATTGAAGAAAACAGTACAGTAAAGGCAAAAAATTATAAGAGTCGCTACATGAAAAGTATGCATATCGATACTACATTGTGTCTAGGGTCTTATATGTTTTTGTGGGGTCAAAAACAAGAGAGAACCCCCACTTGGTATGGGGTATTTACAGAAAGTGGAGAAGCAACAGAATCTGTCGATGTGATGCAGTACTTATGGACAGGTGAATGGCCAGAGAATTGGTCTCCACAAATTGAGTCTTTTTTGCTTGAAAATCAAGAAGCAACTGAAAGTATTACATTGAAATCCAATGGGGTATACAATGCAAAAGTCATTGCAAATGACCCAAATCAGGATGTCATTACCTACTCTTGCGAAATCTTACATGAAAGTACAGACCTTAAAGACGGGGGCGACCACGAAGAGAGGCCATCTACTGTGCAATGGAAAAAAACAATTGATCAAAATGGAGAAATCACCTTTACCATTCCTGACGAGGAAGGGCAATACCGTGTTTTTGTTTACGTTCATGATAACAAGAATCATGTTGCTACAGCAAATATCCCATTTCAAGTAAAAAAATAAAATCAAATCGTGCTTGGCC
>JAACDY010000006.1 GCA_009936675.1 Bacteroidota bacterium | reverse complement strand
CCTGAGGTAAAACACGACAGTTGGCACAACGCTTTTGCTGATCCAGACTTGTTTCAGTGGTTGTTTTCTTTTCAAAAAAAGTAGTCGGGATGACAGGATTTGAACCTGCGACCCCACGCACCCCATGCGTGTGCGCTACCAGGCTGCGCCACATCCCGAATCGGCCATAAAGACCACTGGTATTAAAATTGTCGGGGTGGCAGGATTCGAACCTGCGACCTCCTGCTCCCAAAGCAGGCGCGATGACCGGGCTACGCTACACCCCGCAACAATTTTCAGTATTTCAATAGGTGCGCAAAGATAGGATTAAATAAAAATATTGCAAATCCTCCAAGACTATTATTTGGAATCATTTAAGATGGAATTTTGTACATTGATAAAAACTAAATATTTATGGAACGAAAAATAACCCTCAGCGAAAAAGAAATACCAGACAAATGGTATAACATTGTTGCAGACATGCCCAATAAACCGCTTCCTCCCCTAAACCCAGGCACAATGGAGCCTATAGGTCCCGAAGCACTGGCTCCTTTATTCCCGATGGAGTTGATTAAGCAGGAAGTGAGTATGGAAAAATATGTTGACATTCCAGATGAAGTCAGAAATATATATTCCATGTGGCGACCTACTCCTTTGTATCGAGCCTATAATCTTGAAAAAAAACTGGATACCCCGGCCAAAATATATTATAAATATGAGGGAGTGAGCCCAACGGGTTCTCACAAACCCAATACAGCCGTTGCACAAGCTTACTATAATAAAAAGGAAGGGGTCAAAAAAATAACCACAGAAACGGGAGCCGGACAGTGGGGGAGTGCACTGAGTTTTGCCTGTCAGCATTTCGATATTGAATGTGAGGTATATATGGTAAAGCTCTCTTTTTTGCACAAGCCCTATCGAAAAGTAATGATGAATACCTGGGGAGCAAAAGTTTTTCCTTCACCCTCTGAAGCCACCGAGATCGGTAAAAAGTTCTTGGCTGAAGATCCAAATACTACGGGTTCCCTTGGTATTGCAATTTCTGAAGCCATAGAAAGAGCGGCCTCTGATGAACATACAAAATACGCATTGGGGAGTGTCCTGAATCATGTAAAACTTCACCAAACCATTATTGGTCAAGAGGCCCTTTTGCAGATGGAAAAGGCGGGAGATCTTCCCGATATTGTTATTGCTCCATTTGGTGGAGGTTCAAATTTTTCTGGATTGGCTTTTCCTTTTTTAAGACTCAATTTTGACGAAGGCAAATCCATTCGATGTATTGCTAGTGAGCCTTCTTCATGCCCCAAATTAACAAGGGGTGTCTTTAGATATGATTTTGGAGATACCGCTGGAATGACTCCTCTGTTGCCGATGTACACTTTGGGACATGATTTTGTTCCAGCACCCATTCATGCAGGAGGATTACGCTATCATGGAGCCGGAGTTATTGTCAGTCAGCTACTGAAAGATAAGTTAATCGAGGCAAGGGCACATGACAATCTGGAAGTGTTCGATGCAGGGGTCAAGTTTGCACAAGCAGAAGGGATTATTCCCGCACCCGAAGCAACACATGGAATTGCCACGGCAATAGCAGAGGCTGAGCGTTGTAAGCGAGAAGGCAAGTCAGAAACCATTCTAATCAACCTCTGTGGTCACGGTAATTTTGATATGAAAGCCTATGAAGATTATTTTGCTGGAAATATTGTAAAACACGAACTCTCTGAAGCTGAAATTCAGGCGTCGATTGCTAAACTGAACACCCCTCAGATATAATTTTTTGAGGGTTCTAACCAAAGCCACTGCATTTCTTATGTGGTGGTTTTTTACGGACTAGTTTTAGCTTTTTAATATGGAACTTTAACATTTTTACAACAGTTTGCACCCACTAAAAAAAATATATTTGAGAATGATTAGAGATTATGGAAAGCATGAAAAAAACATCATCAAATTACTTTTTTTATAAAAGCGTTCTACGCAAAGTGAGTTTCAATGTTGTCTTATTTAAAAAGGAACTCAACAAGGCAATTCTCGCATTGCCTGAGAGAGAGGGAGTTCGGCTTTACCGATGGGCCTTGTCCTTTTCCAAGACGCATCCAGAATTACATAGCAATGAATTGTACGCCTTCTAGATTCTTTCTGGGGTTATAATTTTAATATTTTCGAATTTTATTGCGCCTCTGATAATGCTACTGATGGTTGATCTCAAGGCATTGATAATTGGAAGTTTCAATTGACTTTTATAATGAATCAAGCTTACTTCTCTCGCCGGAGCAGGGTCGGGGAAAAATCTCAGATTTTTCTTTTTATCAGCCGTAAGTGAGTTGGCGTTCAAAAAGGGGAGTAGGGTCATACCCAAACCCTCGTCTGCCAAGTTGATTAAAGTTTCAAAGCTTCCGCTTTTTAGATCAAACGGATTGCTTTCAATTCGATTCATCTGACAAAGGTTAAGTACGTGATTTCTAAAGCAGTGGCCATCTTCCAGTACCAGCAGATCAGTCATGCTCAAATCGTCAATTTCAATTTGCTCTATCGCATGCAGTGCATTGCCTTCAGGAATATACCCTACAAAAGGTTCGTGATAGAGAGGGAGCTCCAATATGTGATCCATCGAAAGCGGAGTTGCTGCAATGCCAGCATCCAGATGACCTTCCTCCAGCATTCGGGTGATATTTTGAGGGTTTAACTCCTCAATTTTAAGATCTACTTTTGGGTGTTTCTTAATGAAAGTATTGAGAAACATAGGGAGTAAAGTGGGCATTACCGTAGGAATAATTCCCAATTTGAATTCACCACCAATAAAACCTTTTTCGATGGAAACAATGTCTTGCATTCGAGTAGCCTCTTCGGTTATCTTTTTTGCTTGAACCAAAATTTTTTCTCCAATATCAGTGAGGGCTATAGGTTTGGTAGCTCGGTTAAATATTTTGACCCCCAATTCCTCCTCCAATTTCTGAACCTGCATGCTCAGTGTGGGTTGGGTTACAAAGCATTTGTTGGCTGCAATCGTAAAGTTACCATACTCAGCAACTGCGGTCATGTAGTGAAGCTGTGTTAGTGTCATTGTTAATATCTATTCTTTGTATAAATATAATAATATTTACTTATAGAATAAGTTTTGGAGTTAAAAAAATGAGTTTTTGAAGTTAAATCTTCAAATAAAATAAGATTCACTTAATAATTTCTGTTTTTATATAAACATTATTGATGGGCATTTCTCTATTGTCTATCTTGAGTTGGTTGATTTGATCAACGACTGCCATTCCGTTGATGACTTCGCCAAAAGCCGTATAATGCCCATCCAAATGATATGCCCCAGGGGATTGTTGAACGATAAAGAATTCATAGGGAGAAGCCAGTTTGTGTGGATTATCGATTTCACTACTGGGCATGGAAATGACTCCTCGGTGGTGGGAGTGCCCTTTTTTGGTGTCGGGGGGGAGCAGATAGCGTCCAATCTGATGTCTTTTCTTCATACTTTTCCGACTGTCCGAATTGCCCCCTTGGATAATAAAATTGGGAACCACCCGGTGAAACATGGTGCCATCGAAATATTTTTTCTTGGTTAGATAAACAAAATTCGCCCTATGATAAGGGGTGTTGTCGTAAAGTAAAATATCGATGTTTCCATACTTGGTGATGATTCTGACCTTATTTTCTTTGTTCTTTTTAGCGTATTTATAAAAGAAAGGAATGGCATTTTTGTCATCCAAATAAATTTCTTCTTTGGGCTTAGCTTTTTTTAATTGTTTTTTTTCAGGAACTTTGGCTTTGACTGCTTTTTTTTTAGGCTTTTCCTGACAACCAATTTGAGCAAATATTAAAAGCCCCAAAAATATTTTTAAATATTTCATGGATCTAACTTCTTTTTTAAGTCTATCTACAAAGTTAAAAGAATACCGACTTGCTGGTAGTCTTGCCCATTCCCTTTTGGCTCCTCCTGATCGGATGAAACAGTTGAAGTCCATTCCAATCTCAAACAGCAAGCCCAAAAAAGCTGCGGTACTATTGCTTTTTTACCCCAGTGAACAGGGAGAGCTCCATTTTGTATTGACCCGCCGGAGGGTTTATAAGGGGGTTCATTCTGGACAAATTAGCTTTCCTGGAGGTAAACCTGAATCTTTTGATGATGATCTTTGGTCAACTGCTCTGAGGGAAACCCAAGAGGAGGTAGGAATTCCTTCAGACCAAGTAAATTACTTAAGGTCACTGACTCAACTCTATGTGCCACCCAGTAATTTTTTGATTATACCCTATGTAGGCTATATCGAAAAACCTTGTTTTTTTAAACCAGACCCTAAAGAAGTTGAAGCCATTCTAGAAATTTCATTTAGTAATTTTATTGATAATACACCTACGATGACAAAGCAGCATACTTCCTATGAGGCTTCAGTAGATGTCCCAGCTTATATTTTTGACCAAAATGAGGTTTGGGGTGCAACAGCAATGATCTTGTCCGAATTTAAAATGTTATTCTCTTCAGTACTGCCCAAATAGTTTATATTTGTCGTTGATCTATTTGATTAGGGAGATGTTCAAAAAAAATCCATTTGGCCATTATTTAATTATAAAAAAATGGCTTATCCGTATTATGGGGGGCATGTCTCATAGGCGCTACAGAGGATTTAATCAACTGCAAGTGGAAGGCTCAGATGTGATCCGTCAACTACCAGAAAACAATGTTTTGTTTGTTTCCAATCACCAAACTTATTTCGCAGATGTAGTGGCCATGTTTCATGTTTTTAATGCCAGTTTAAGCGGTCGAAATGATTCAATAAAAAACATCGGATACTTGTGGAATCCTAAGCTAAATATTTATTTTGTGGCAGCCAAAGAAACCATGAAAGCTGGAATACTACCCAGAATTTTGGCCTATGCAGGTTCGATTTCGATTGAGCGTACTTGGAGAGCAAAAGGAGTTGACGTCAAACGACAAGTGAAAATGAGTGATATTTCCAGTATAGGCAAGGCCTTGGACGATGGTTGGGTCATTACTTTTCCTCAAGGTACTACCACTCCCTTCAAGCCGCTAAGAAAAGGTACAGCTCACATCATCAAGCGTTACAAGCCTGTTGTTGTCCCCATTGTGATTGATGGATTCAGACGATCTTTTGATAAAAAAGGCATCAGAATAAAGAAAAGAGGCATTCTCCAATCCATGGAAATCAAATCCCCTTTGGAAATTGATTATGATATCGAATCAGTCGATGCCATCATTGAAAAAATAGAATATGCCATAGAACAACACCCATCCTTCCTCAAGGTCATTCCCAAAGATGAACTGGAAAACCAAGAGCAACTCAACAAAGAACGCGAGTGGTAATTTATTAAGTGCTATTGAATGATTCCTGCACAACTCACTCGTGAACCTGCAGCTCCCGAGGGTTGAGAGATCAAGTCATCTGCTCCTTGGTGAACGATAACTGCTTTATCAACAATATTTCTGATGGGATCATCACAGCCAATACACCACAAATCTGTAGAAAACTTTATCATTCCATGACCTTGGTCATCTGCTTCAAAATTTCCAATATCACCCCTGTGAAAACCAGATTCATTATTCCACGCACCATGTTGTTCAAAAGTAGGATTCCAATGTCCCCCTGTTGATTTTCCATCGGAAGAAGAACAATCTGCCTTTTCATGCAAATGGATGGCATGGGTACCAGGGTCCAATCCGTAAATATGAGCTTCCATAATGACCACTCCACCCTTTTCAGTGAAGCTAACTTCTCCACTTGTATTGCTGTTACTTTTGGCGTTTAAGCTGATTTTGACTTTTTTAACAGTGGACTCTTGACACCCTAAAGTGATACCCAGTGAGAATATCAAAAAAGGAAAAAATATTTTTTTCATGTTTGTAGTTGTAATTGTAAGTTGTTCTAATTTTAGTAAATATACTAACTTTAGCCGTTTTTGTGCTTAAATATTGTTTATCAAATCAATGAAATTTTTCCATTTTAAAGTCTTTGCGCCCCTTTTGATATTCTTATTATCAACAGCCTGCAAAACGACATACCAAAACATGGTCTTTGACCAAAAAAATCTTCCTGAAAAACCCAATTATGCGGCATCCAAAAGCTGGGCAGCTTTTCCTGGAAAATATCCATTGGTATTGAAGGCTTTTGAAAAAAATGATAAGGATAAAAAAGCAGATATTTTTTTTGTCTATCCTACGTTACTTACCGACAAGAAAATCAAAGATTGGAATGCCGATATTTGGTCTTCTTCGATCCGACAAGATGTTTTTCAAACGGCTCTAAAATATCAAGCTTCCGCTTGGCTCAACGCAGGGGACTTGTATGTGCCATTTTATCGACAGGCTCACTATAGGATTTTTGCAGAACCCTACAGTAAAATGGGAGAACCTGCTTGGGAAATTGCCTATGAAGATGTGAAAAATGCCTTTCAGTATTATCTAGAACACTATAATATGGGTAAACCTATTATCATTGCCTCCCACAGTCAGGGAAGTATGCACGCCAAAAGATTGATCAAAGAATTTTTTGATCAAAAACCTTTACAAAATCAATTGGTAGCTGCTTATTTGATTGGAACGAGAATTTATACAGAGGATTTTAAATCCAT
Organism: Bacteroidota bacterium; assembly: GCA_009936675.1. Taxonomy (GTDB): domain Bacteria; phylum Bacteroidota; class Bacteroidia; order Flavobacteriales; family Flavobacteriaceae; genus UBA8316. The sequence goes on along the minus strand of JAACDY010000006.1, from coordinate 1,368 downwards.
GCAACCGCTAGAAAATCCAAATGATGTAGGAGGGTTTGTCAGTTGGAACGCTTACAAAATGGATAAACGACCCAAGAACTACGCCAAATGGTATAAAGGAGGCGTTACCACTAATCCCATTAGTTGGGATATGCAAACCACTTCACAGCTAATTGATCACAAAGGGGTATTGAGTGAGGATTTAATTATTTACCCCAAAAGTCTTAGTGTTCAAGTGATTGATGGATTATTATGGACCACACTTCCTCAAATTCCAGGTCGGTTTTTTCTTTCCCTGATTGAAAATTATCATTTTGCTGATATTAATTTGTTTTGGAAAGACATTGATAGCAATGCCATCAACAGGGTCGAGGCGTGGTACCAAAAAAAGTCAGATGGAAAAAAATAAAAAAATAGTTTGGATTACTGGCGCTTCTTCAGGAATAGGGGCGGCATTGGCAAAAATATATGCGGATAGAGGAGCAAAACTTATTCTGTCTTCGAGGAAAGTGGCTGCTTTGGAGCAGGTCAAATCCGAGTGTCAAAATCCTGAAAATATTAAAATATTACCCATTGACTTAAGCGATTTTGATGCCGCTCCTGCCAAGGTTCAAAAAGCATTTGATTTTTTTGGAAGGATTGATATTTTGATCAACAATGCAGGAGTAAGTCAAAGGTCTTTGATCGCAGATACCCAATTTGATGTTTTTAAAAAACTAATTGATATTGATTATTTGGGAACAATAGCCTTGAGTAGGGCATTACTTCCTTTTTTCTTACTACAAGAAGGGGGGCATTATGTTGTGGTAAGCAGCGTTATGGGGAAATATGGTTCTCCTTTTCGATCGGGATATGCTGCAGCTAAACATGCTTTGCACGGTTTTTTTGACGTGATGAGGATGGAACATCAAAAAGACAATATTGCTGTGACCATGATATGTCCTGGTTTTGTCAGAACTCCCATTGCGATGAATTCCCTTAGGGGCGATGGTTCTGTTTTGGGGGAAGATGACCTTGCTACAAGAAAAGGAATGGTAGTGGAAAATTTTGCTCGAAAAATGGTTCGATCGGTAGATCAGAACAAATGGGAGGTTTCTTTTGGAGGAAAAGAGAGATTGGGTGTATATTTAAAAATATTATCCAATAAACTTTTGCACAACATCGTCATCAGAAGTAAAGTAAGATAAACCCATGAAAAACAAATCGAATACTAAAAGGAGGGAAGTGTTAAAGCAAATGGCACTTACTTCTATCGGTTTGCCAGTAATCGATCAAATCAAATTATACGATTTAAATAAAAAAGATGATTATTATCAAATCAATATGAAAGGAAACATCAATCACTCGGTATGCAAATGGTGCTATAGTCAAATATCTCTGGAAGAATTT
>JAACDY010000055.1 GCA_009936675.1 Bacteroidota bacterium | reverse complement strand
TGTTGGTGGTCCCACCTGGGCTCGAACCAGGGACCAACTGATTATGAGTCAGCTACTCTAACCAACTGAGCTATAGGACCTGTTGGAATCGCAAATATAAGCATAGCCTGTAAATATTTACGAATTTAAATTTCGAAATGAGCCTTATCCCCTTTCGAAATAAATATTTCCATTATTTGGAAAATTTTATCTTTAATGATAAATAAGAATACCGTTGGGAAATAAATTTAAATTTTTTCTTACCATACTATTTATAGGACTCCAAATCATTGGTCACGCTCAGTCCTATAAAATTAAGGAGGGTGTAAAACGCATTGTATTTATAGGAAACAGCATTACTTATGCTGGTGGGTACATCAACTATGTCAATGCATATTTATCCATTCGTTTCCCACAAAAAAATTATGAAATTATCAATCTGGGATTACCCAGTGAGACCGTTTCAGGACTTTCCGAGCCCAATCATGCCAATGGAGCATTTCCTCGGCCCAACCTCCACGATCGATTAAAAAGGCTGTTGGCAATGACAAAGCCTGACTTGGTCTTTGCTTGTTATGGAATGAACGATGGAATCTACATGCCACTGGAAGAGGGCCGCTTTAAAAAATTTAGACAAGGAATCTCTCGCTTGCACACAGAGGTTGTCAACCAAGGGGCTGAAATTATTCATCTTACCCCGCCAATTTATGACGGGCATCAAGGAAAAACTTATTCCGATGTACTGGAAGTTTATTCCGATTGGTTGTTGAGACAAAGGCATTCCTCTGGGTGGAAGGTGATAGATATCCATCACCCTATGAAACAAGAGCTAAAAATGCAGCGGCTTAAGGACCCCAACTTTGCCTTTGCTAAAGATGGCATACATCCCAATAGGGCTGGACATTTTATAATGGCAAAAGCCATTTTATTGTCTTTGGGAGCAGAAGAATTAAAACAAGCAAAAGACATCAAAGAGGTTCTTCATCAATACAAAAATGGAGCAGAAATATTGTCACGTATCCAAACTCTTCAAGGGGTCACCAAAGATGCTTGGTTGACCTATGTAGGGCACCAACGTCCCAAAATGAAATTGGGTGTTTCAATGGAACAGGCCATAAAAATTTCAAAGGATTTAAAAATTAAGATTCAAGCGCTTGTGAATGAATAATAAATCTCCAAATTTTTTTAAGGCTAATGCTGTATTTGGATTTTTATCTATAACTTTAGATGACAAGATTTATAAAAATGAAGTTTTCTAAATACCTTTCTATCTTGGTTTCAATTGTAGTATTGAGTGCCTGGAGTTTCCGATTAAATCAACCCTCTGTCTTTAGAGGAGGAGATGCTGTAAACATGTCTGAAGAATTTGCGGTCTATGGCCTTAGCGATAGCGTAATGATATCGGTGGGTGTTGTCAAAATCATTTTAGCCCTTTTACTTTTGGTAGGAGGATTAAAATTCCCTGCTTTGATCAAACCTTCGGCCGCTGTCATGGCCTTGTTTATGATCGGAGCGGTTTATTTCCACATCAGCATTTCCGATGGAATCATACCAACACTCCCAGCAGCTAGTATGTTGTTGTGTTGTTTGTTAATGATCTTTAGCCCAATACTTCTTGGAGAGAAAAAATCTTGACCCAAAGGGTTTAGTCTTTGTTTTTAATGGATTGGATGCTGTTTTAAAATGAAAGAGACTGCAGTCAATGTTTTTGGGAAACCTTTGGTGGTTTGTGGTACAGACCCCATGACCGGTGCCTATAGAAATGGGTGTTGTGACACAGGCCCGTTTGATTCAGGAACCCATACGGTTTGTGCGGTGGTCACGGACGCTTTTTTGACCTTTTCAAAAAGCAAAGGAAATGACTTGACCCGTGCTTATCCAGAATATGATTTTCCAGGTTTGATCGCAGGAGATCATTGGTGTTTGTGTGTTTCAAGGTGGTTGGAAGCCTATCGATCGGATGTGGCACCCCAAATCATCTTGGATGCTTGTCATCACAAAACATTAGACCATGTCAGCCTAGACGTTTTAAAAAAATTTGCTTTTGACCCTGCTTAATCTCCTTTTGTGGTTTTCGTCCATTTCATTTTTGTTCTATGGAGTCGGTTGTTTCACCAGTCGCTTTATGGTGGAAGAATTTGACCGCTACGGTATTCCACAATTCCGAAAACTAACAGGAGTACTTCAATTGTTGGGAGCGCTTGGGATTATCGTTGGATTTTGGATGGATTACTTACAAATCATAAGTACACTAGGGCTTTCCCTTTTGATGCTGTTTGGGGTCATCACCCGTATAATGATCAAAGATGGCCTGATAAAAACCCTTCCCGCTCTGTCCTACTCGCTACTCAACGGCTATTTGTGCTTTGAGTTGATCCAAAACTTTATGTGATGTGATACCAATAAAAAAGCCCGACCCGATTGGTGTTGGACTTTTTTTAGAAAAGGAAAAAGCGCTGCTTATTCGGGTTGAATTCCCAATATGTTCTTCAGATTATCCATTCCAAATTCATTTCCGTAAAGCAATGTAGAGAAACGAGCCACTTCGGCGGCAATAAAAATGGCGGCTTTAATTTCATCATCAGTTGCTCCGGCCGCTATTGCCATGTGCACCTGAGCCGTAATACAATACTCACACTTCATAGCTGCAGAAGCCGATATGGCCGCCAATCTGGCTTCTTTCAATGCAATAGGCCCTTCAGTAAAAATTTTGTTCCAAGCTCCAAAATATACAGCGGCATCGGCAGCTGTGGCTTTTGGATACATTTTGTTAAAAGGACTTTTTTTGGTCAGCGCCTCATATTCTTCATCTGTAGTTTGACTGAAACCCAATGCTGTTGTAAATAAAAATAGTAATACAATTTTTTTCATAAATAAATAATGGTTAATAATATTAAACAGTACCCTTCTTAGATCCGTAATAAAACAGCCCCATGGTGGCCAATCCTAAAAGGATGACAGGCAGGGGTGCTGTTGGATTTCCTTTGATAAATGCAATGAGATCTGGAAGGGAAAAAAACCCCGCCAATACAAATAACAAAAAAGAAACTCTTTTTAAGGTCTCCAAGTCCGTGAAAGAGGAGGCTCCAATGATTACAAAGACAATCCCCAAAACCATAAGTCCAACAACCAAAGCAAAAGTCTCGAACATGATTACCGCATCGGCAGATGGATTCGCTCCAAAAGCGTCTGCGATCAGCGTCATTTTAAATTCGGGTGAAAAAAGAGATAAAAACAAGGGCAGGCCTTGAATGAGAATGAGGACTGCACAGATCCGAAAAATAGTTTTGATATTCATTTCAATTTGATTTATGTTCACGGCAATTTAGTAAAAAAGAGTGTAAAACCTGAAAAAATTATCTTCTTCTACTCCTAAATTCCATGGCTTCACCCTTACCAAAACCATAGCTGAATCCGATAACCCAAAATCTTCCGTAAACCGAACGGCTCCAAATATTGAAATTATCCCTGATGGTTTCATTTTCCCTAACCCTTGTGGCAAAAAGGTCTCTGATGTTCAAACTGACCACACCTTTGCCTTTGAGTAGTTTTTTTCGGGCTCCCAGATTGAAAAACTGACTGGGGCCAGACTCCCCATCAATGGTTTTAAATCCAGACTGATAATTCCAGCTCATTTCTACATCCAAATCTTTGGGGAACTTAAACTTGGAAGTGATTTCCGAACTCCAACTGTTGCCTTTAAAATCAAAAGATCGGTTTTGCCATGTGGCTTTACGATCAAAGGCGTTGTAATTGAAATCTCCATTGATTATAATTTTTTTGGAAGGCGTAATTTTTCCATTGATCTCTATACCATTCACCCTTTTACTTCCCAAATTCTCAGGCCCACTCACACTGATATTGTCCTGAAATGTAGTAACAGATTCAATGGTATTGGTGGTGTATAGCTGGTAAAGACTCATATTTAGGGAGCTTATCCCTTTAAGAAAAATGGCCGATATCTCATAGGAATCCGAGTATTCCGATCTCAGATTGGGGTTTCCTTTCCTGTAGTTATAGCTGTTGCGAATGTTGAAAAAGGGATTCAGTTCCCACAAACGTGGTCGGTAGATCCTTCTGGAATAGCCTGCCTGAAGGGAAAAGCTTTGGCTAAACTTATAGGAGGTATTCAACGACGGAAACAAATCGGTAAAGTTCTGTTCGTTCTCTTCCTCGGTATTGACCAAAAGAGTATTGATTTTTGTGTTTTCAGTCCTCAACCCCAACTGAGCCCCCCAAGTATCCGATTCATAGGCCGCCATTCCATAAACGCCCAAAACCCCTTGAGTAAATTCGAAAACATTGGTCAATCCCGAATTGACAACCCATTGACTGGCCAAATCGTCTTTTACCTCAAAATCATTACTCACATCGTTGTTGGCATATTGAAACCCTCCTTCTACTTTCCATACCTCTCCAAAAGGATGGGTGTAATCCAGTTTGAAAATATGCTCCGCCTCGCGAAAGAAAGTCCGGGTTTGCTGGTCGTCAAAGGTGTCAGATCCCAATACGGTAGTATTGAAAAACTCCGAGGATTGATCTTTGCTGAATAGATTCCCAGTCGCACTAAAAATCAAATCGTGATCTTCGTCATCCAAAAAATCTCTCTTGTAAATAAATTCGTATTGATATTTAGGATTGTCTGCGGTAGTTACCTCCTTTCGGTTCCATTCTGACGTCAAATCAGCAATGTTATTGTACTGCTTGACATTGGTATTGGAGGGTTGATCCTCGGCCTCAAAAGCATAAAACCCAGACAGGGTGATTACATTTTGGGGGTTGATGTAATAATCTGTTCCCAATATGATGTTGTAAAACTTTTCATTTCGGTACTGAGTTCCCTCTGTCAAAACCTGAGTATTGGTCAATCGATTGTCATTCTTATTTTTCCCTTCCCGTGGATAACTTCTTGATCCATATCCTATTTGGGTAAAGAGATTGAATTTTTCGGTACGACGATTCAGGCTTAGACCTAAACTGTTGTTGTCCGGTTGGCCATAATTGAGGGTAAAGGAACCATTGATTCCCTTTCTTTCATCTTTCTTGATTACTATATTTATGATCCCTGCTGTTCCTTCGGCTTCATACTTGGCAGAGGGATTGGTGATGACCTCAACTTTATCGATCATCTCTGCCGTAATCGATCCCAAAGCATTTCCCCCTTCGGAGGTCAACACAGAGGGTTTTCCATTGATCAAAATTTGAACACCGGCATTGCCCCTAAGTCTTACTTGGCCTTCTATACTGACAGTAACCGATGGAACATTGTCCAACACTTCCAGCGCACTGGCTCCTGTGCTGCTTAAATCTTTTCCTACATTAAAAACCCTTTTGTCAAGTTTGAACTCCATCGTTGATTTTTCTCCCCTAACCTCCACTTCGTTCAACATTTCTGATTGTTCGCTTAGGGCTATTGTACCCAAATCTAAAAGCGCTCCATTGACCTGAAAATCTTGGCGTTTTAAGGTTTCATAACCGATAAAACTAATCTCTACATAAATGTCTTCATAAGGAGATCGGACACTAAAAGAACCATCTTCAGCAGTGGTAACTCCAGTGATGGGGTCAAGGCTGGTATTATCTAATACAACAACCGTGGCAAATGGAATGGGTGCTTGGGAAGATTGATCCACAATAACTCCTATGATTTCAAAACTCTTTTGTTGGGAAAAAAGAGGAGTAACGTTAAGGAACAAAAAAATTAGGGCGATGGCCTTTTTCACACAGTTGGATTTTTAATTTGACAAAAATCGTCCCTAAAGGTTTAACAAAAAAATTATTATTCACAATATGGGGACAGGAAAATTCCCAAATATTGTAACTTTCATCAAATAAATTGAAGATCATCCAACATGATCCTTGACCTTAAAAAACTTTTTGGAAATGTCTTTGAAGAAGATTTAATTCAAGAGATCGCTAAAGTGGGTACGCTCAAAGAAATCCCCGAAGATTTTATGATGATCGACATTGGAGAAAAGATCAAAGGGGTTCCGCTGATGGTCTCAGGAGCCATAAAAATATCGAGAGAAAATGAAAATGGGTAGGAATTACTGCTCTACTATCTCGAGGAGGGAGACTCTTGTACCCTTACCTTTGCGTGGGAAATGGGAGAGACCAAAAGCAAAATCAGGGCCGTCTCTGAGTTGCCTTCAAAATTGATTATGGTTCCCATCCATCGAATACAAGATTGGGAGGCAAAATACCCCAGTTGGCGGCGTTTTCTCTTTCGTAGCTATCAAATCCGGATGGATGAATTAATTGACACTTTGGACAGTTTGGCTTTTGACGGTCTCCAAAAAAGACTCATGGATTATATGGCTGAGAAAAAAAGAGTCAATGGGAAAAATGAACTGCTGATGACCCACCAGAATATTGCTCAGGAATTACATAGCTCTCGTGTAGTCATTTCTCGTTTGCTCAAAAAATTAGAACTATCGGGAAAGATTCAGCTCAAAAGAAACAACATTGTTGTGATCTGACTTGTGTAACCTAGGTTACGCATCGTTTTCCCAAGTAAGCGTATTTTTGAAGCACAATTAAAAAAATGCAAAGGTACTTTCCCTTTTTGGAGTGGATTAAAAATTACGACAGCGATTTGTTTAAAGGAGATCTATCGGCGGGAATCACAGTAGCGGTGATGCTGATTCCTCAAGGAATGGCCTATGCCATGATTGCAGGACTTCCTCCTGTATATGGTTTGTATGCCGCTATTTTTCCTCAAATGGTCTACGCTTTTATGGGCAGTTCACGCCATTTGGCCGTTGGCCCTGTAGCCATGGATTCTCTTTTGGTCGCCACTGCGCTCAATACTATCGCTGTGGTGGATGCCAACCACTATATTTCCTTGGCTATTTTCTTGGCCTTGTTTATGGGACTCATTCAAGTTTTCCTAGGGTTTTTGAAATTCGGTTTTTTAGTTAATTTTTTGTCTCAACCAGTAATCAGTGGTTTTACCTCCGCTGCAGCTGTAGTTATCGGTATGACCCAGCTGAAACACGTCATAGGAATTGACCTTCCTTCTCACCATTTAATCCAAAAAATCTTTCATTCGCTCTGGCAAAGCAATGAAGAGATTCACCTTTTTACCCTGCTCATTACCTTGGGAAGTATCGCTCTAATCTTCGCCATAAAATACCTGTCCCATAGAATCCCAGCGGCGTTGATAGTAGTGGTTGCCTCTACCCTATTGACCGCTCAACTGAGCTGGAATGAAAAGGGTTTGAATATTGTAGGTCCTATTCCTGAGGGGCTGCCCTCCATCCAATTGCAATCCATTTCCCTTGAAGAAGTTTACCAACTCCTGCCTATGGCTTTGACTTTGGCATTGATCGCCTTTTTGGAAGCCATTTCGGTGGCCAAAGCCATTGAGATTAAGGAAAAGAAAGAGACCATTAACCCCAACCAGGAACTCATCGCTCTGGGTACTGCCAACATACTAGGCTCCTTGTTTCAGTCCTACCCCACCACTGGAGGTTTTTCCAGAACTGCGGTCAATCACCAATCTGGTGCCAAAACTGGAATTGCCTCACTCATCAGTGCCACCTTGGTGGCTTTGACATTGATGTTTTTTACCGACTGGTTTTACCATCTGCCCAAAGCTGTTCTCGGGGCAATAATTCTCACCGCTGTCATCAACCTCATTGACTTGAAATACCCTTACAAACTTTGGAAAACGCATCGAGAGGAATTTTTCGTCTTGCTGTTCACCTTTGCAGTCACACTGGTTATGGGCATCAAAGAAGGAATACTTTTGGGAACCTTGGTCGCCCTTTCGTTGATGATTTATCGTTCCTCCCAGCCCCATATTGCCGTTTTGGGACGGATCAAAGGAACGTCTCGATTCAGAAATGTACTGCGATTTTCTGAAGAAATAGAAACTTTTCCAGGGGTGCTTATCATCCGTTTCGATGGGCAATTGTTTTTTGGAAACCACACTTATTTTAAAAAACAAATCGCAAAGCGCTTGGAAGAAGAAAAAAATAAAATCCAATTTCTGGTCATTGATGCTGGTCCCATCCACTACATTGATGCCAGTGCCTATAACACATTAGAAAATTGGGTTCAAGACCTTCAGCAAAAAAACATCAAAGTTCTGTGGGTCAAAGCCATTGGCCCCATAAGAGATATTTTTTACCGCGACGGTCTGGTTAAAATCGTTGACAAAAGAAATTTTTTCTCTAATTTGGACACCGCGATAAAGAATATCCAAGGAGAAGAAATCCCAAAAATTGAAAAAAGAATTTCAAACCAAAATAACCTGAAATGAAAGTAGAACAGATTTACACGGGATGTTTGGCACAAGGTGCCTACTATGTCGAAAGTGAAGGTGAAGTGGCCATCATTGACCCGCTGAGGGAAATTACCCCTTATTTGGAAAAAGTAAAGAAAAACAAGGCCAAAATCAAGTATATTTTTGAAACCCATTTTCATGCCGACT
>JAACDY010000054.1 GCA_009936675.1 Bacteroidota bacterium | reverse complement strand
TGAGTAAAAAAAGATAAAAATAAAATCGCATAAGGGGTCAAATTTAAAGTTCAATAGAACATAAATATATGAGAATCAAACTGAAAATCTGAAGAGGGATTGGCTTTACGGGTTTCTTTTCTACTTCGGGAGCCTATTGGATTTTATCAAGGGAGTAAGAAATAAGCTTAAATCCATCAAAGATGGAGGTCAAAAACGACGAGATGGATTCATTTAAATTCTCTCTCGGTTGATCACAAACGGGTATTGACAATATTATTGAAGATCGATCCAAAAGTATAACTCAACCCTAACGAAACCCTGTTTTGGAAATTGGTGGATATTTGCCTTTGTCTAAGCAACAAATCCTCTATAGAAGCTTCTCCTTTGGGAAGATTGATTTGATCTCGGATCAATTGAAAATTACCAGAAATCCAAAGAGAAAGCCCCCGGACGATTCTCAGGTTGATGTTGTTGTTGAGCGTAAGTCTATTTTGATCCGGTTGATCCAGAAACTGTGAGGCCACCATATAAGAATAGATACTCCCCCATTTTTCTCTATACCTCAAATTCAGGGTCAGCGATTGATTGAACATTTCCTGTTTCAAAAACCCATAGATTGTTTCTTGTATATATTCGAATGAATTGAAGCCAATCTTATAGGCCAGAGTCACTTCTTTGGTCAACACCTCTGAATAGGGAAAAAAATTATACTCCAAAGCTGGGGAGAAGTTGAAATACGATTCATAGTTTCTAAAAGTATCATGGAGATAGTATCCAAAAATACCAGTGGAGAAATGATCGGAAAGACTCTTGACCACACTGCCCGAAAAAAAAGTTCTTTTTCGTTCGCTGTTATAACTTTCTTCGTCACCCGAAAAAAACTTAACGGATCGAAGCATTCCAAAATCTGACCGGATTCGCCAAACCTCCGTAACCCGATCCACTTCCATACCCACATTGTATTCCTCTTCCCTAATACTTGTTTGGTTCTCAAAATTAAGGGAACCTGATACCTCAAAAACCCAATTTTTCCATTGATCCGATGACAACTGCTCGGGTTTATTTTTTTCATCACCGAAATTCACCTCCACTTGGTCTTGAAAAGGAGTATTTTGTAAAAAGTAAATCATGCCCATCTTATAGGTTTTCAATAACTGGTCTCGGGCTTCTATAAAAGTGAGATTACTGGAGATATCAATACTGATTTCGTTTTCCAAATTTTCGAAATCATTTTTACCCTTGTATTCAAAAGAGTAATTTCTTCCCCCCCCAGCATTGATAATTTCAAAAACAAAAACTTCAATATCGGAGAGGGTTCTATCTCTTACATAGTCAAAGACCAAAGTATTTTGTTTGATAAAATCGTCATCACAACGACAGTTGAGAAAACTTTGACTTTTTCCGATTGGGCAGAAGATTCAAAATAAATTAATACTATGAATAAAGTAAGTAATATATATTTCATAAAACATGCCAAAAGTAATAAAAAATCAGAGGTTTTTTGGGAGATATCCATCAAAATGGAAATGGTTTTTTTAATAGTAGATTCAAACCGCCAAAGACGAATGCTGTGAGATCGCATCCAACAAAAACATGAAGGAGTTGGCTAACTTTTGGAAACGGATCTTATATTAATATACCGGTCATTTTACTGCCATAAAAAAACCAAGACTTATCCGACCTTAGTTCAAGGAACCTTTTAATTCGCCTCGAAAACAGCCAGAGGGTCCCATTTTTTGGAAGAGAAATGAGTACTGAAATTTTTCTGAGGTGTTCCCGGAGTTGTTCTCCCATTGTTTATGGCAGTTTTAAAAAGTGTGATCAACTCATTTTCTATTTCTGGGTATTGCCCGAAGAGGTTGTTGTTTTCTTCTGGATCCTGTTCCAGATTATAAAGTTGAAATTTAGGCAAGCCGTGGATTTCTTTTTTTGAGGGTCGTGGAAAACTCCAGCCCCCCGATCCTGGACAGAAAATAAACTTGTAGGCTCCTTTTCTGATGGCAAAGCTTCCATTGATGGAGTGGTGGATGGTAAATGATCTTTGGTAATCATTTTCGGTTGCTTTTGAAAAGGTAGGCAGCATCGAAAAACTGTCTTCTCCTTCGCTGTCAGAGAGTTTTTTACCCAATATATCCGCACAGGTTGCGAGCAAGTCCGTAGTACAAATGGTTTTTTGTGAAACCAAACCCGCTTGAATTTTTTTTGGCCATTTCACGATAAAGGGCACCCGATGGCCACCTTCAAAAATATCGGCTTTGTGTCCTCTAAATACACCACTGGGGTCGTGACCCTTTGCTCCAAGTACCTCAAATTTTGCTTCGGGAGAACATCCGTTATCGCTGGTAAAAATAACAATTGTATTGTCTGAAATTCCCAGTTCATCCAATAGTCTATTGAGCCTTCCCACACGATGATCGATTTGCATCACAAAATCCGCATAGGGATTCAAGCCGCTCTTTCCCCTCCATTCCTCGGTGGGCAAGATAGGGGTATGGGGAGAGGGCAAAGGCAAGTACAAGAAAAAAGGTTGTCCCTTTTTGTTCATCTCATTGACAAACTCTTCTGCTTTATCAAATAGGTGTGGCGTAACCTTTTCATGGTCAAAGTCATCGGCTGTAGGCCCCCTTCTCCACCAGTGATAATCTCCCTTTCTTTGGGTGATATTCTCCACCGGAGCAGTAATTTTTTCATTTTCTACATAGACATAAGGGGGCATGTCCAGTGAGCCACAGTGTCCATAGGTATAATCAAAGCCTAAGCCATTAGGGCTGTTGGAGATTTTTTTTGTAGAATCAATTTTTTCAAAAATTTCCTGATTTTTGATGGGTTTATCGTGGATGGCACTATCCTTTATCGCCCAATCCCAGCCCAAATGCCACTTGCCAACAAAAGCGGTTTGGTAACCATTGGATTTTAAAAAAGAGGCCGCGGTAGTTCTGTTTGATGGGATTAATGCTTGGGAAGTACCACTTAAAACACCTCTTTTAAGGGGACTGCGCCAGTTATATCTCCCTGTCAATATACCATATCGGGTGGGGGTACAAACTGCGGAGGAGGTATGCGCATCCGTAAAAATCATTCCCTGTCGGGCCATTTGATCCAAATGAGGTGTTTTGATCTTTCCTTCTTTATTGAAAGTTCCCAAATCTCCATAACCCAAATCATCTGCCAAGACATAAATGATATTGGGAGCAGCCGATTTAATCTCCTGACGACAGGATAAAAGCATAAAAATCAATAAAAATAATAGGAAGTGAAATGTCTTTTTCATCGTAATTTCATTAAATTAATTTTCGATAAAATTCTCAGCAATGCAAAATAAATGGGCACAAAACCCCGGTAAATTAGTCAAAACATTTCAATTTAATGATTTTGAAGAAGCATTAAAATTCATCAACAGTGTAGGTCAAATCGCGGAGTCGATGAATCATCATCCCAAAATCATCAACCTTTATAATGCCGTAACACTCGAACTGTGGACTCACGACGAAAATGCCATTACGGACTTGGATTTTCAGCTGGCGGATGAAATTGATCGCCTAATAGGAACAAATTAAAAACGGTTGTTTTTTCACTTTTTTAGTATTTTTTCATCTTTTTTACTCTTTTTTGAGCAAAAAAACTCGTTTTTTGCCCAAAAACAGCATTTTCCGACATGTCTAAAAAGCCAGATTTTTTGCATTTATCATCGTAAGTAAAAAAAATTATATTTACACTAACGAATCATCTAACATGAAAAAAGCATTACTCTCAATCGCACTCATGTGCTATTTCAACCTTTTTGGACAGAACGAAGTTTATGAAATCAGAACATACGAGCTTTTTCAATATTCCAATTTTAAAAAGTTCAACACCTATTTTGAGGATTATTTTATTCCTGCACTCAACCAACAAGGAATTAACAACATAGGGGTATTCCGAGAAGTTTCAGAAGATTTACCCAGAAAGATTTATGTGTTTATCCCATTTGACGATATGGAGACCTATCAGAAAGCGCGTTCTGTAATAGTAGCAGATGCTAAAATTCAAAAAGCTTCCGCCGAACTCAGTCCCGTGAATAAGCCCCTATTCAATCGATATGAGACGTCCTTGTATATGGCTTTTGACGGAATGCCCAAAATGGTAAAGCCCGATGATAAAAATCGATTTTTTGAATTGCGGACCTACGAAAGTCATTCGGAGGATGCTTACCGAAGAAAAGTCAATATGTTCAATGAAGGTGAGTTGGAGTTGTTCGATCAATTGGATTTTGGCTCTGTTTTTTTTGGGGATAAAATTGCTGGAGATCGAATGCCTTGTTTGACCTATATGCTGGCTTTTGAAAGCTTGGAGGAAAGAAATGAAAACTGGGGACAGTTCTTTGACCACCCTATTTGGACAAAATTGAAAAGTGATCCAGCATACAAAGACAGTTGTTGCTCTTCTATCACCCGAGCTTTTTTAACCCCTATGCCATACTCTCAACTATAACTCATGCATATATCACTTTTACTAGGACTTTTGTTGATCAATGCCGTATGTAGTCCAACAGAGCAGTCTTTTCCCAATATCGTTTGGTTGACCACCGAGGACAATGCTCCCCACCACATGAAATTGTACAACGATCAAGGAGCTTCCATGCCTGCAATTGAGAAATTGGCCAAAGAAGGGATTGTTTTTGACAATGCTTTTTCCAATGCTCCGGTTTGTTCCGTGGCGAGAAGTACATTGATCACTGGCTGCTATGCACCTAGAGTCTTTACCCAATTCCACCGAAGAGCCCAACATGTTCCCCTTCCTCAGGGGCTGATGCCATTCCCCTTTTACCTTAGACAAGCGGGGTATTATACTACCAATAGCCACAAACAGGATTATAATTTTATACTGCCCGAAGGCGTATGGGACGAGTCATCCAAAAAAGCAACGTATAAAAACAGGAAACCCGGTCAACCGTTTTTTCATGTGCAAAATCATACTGTAACCCACGAGGGAAGTTTGCATTTTAACCAAAAGGCGATTGACAATACTGCAGATGAAGATCTGGAACACATCAAAGTTTTTCCTTACCATCCTGATACCAAAACCTTTCGCTACAGCTACCACCATTACCACAACAGACATGTATTGGCAGACCAGCAAATGGGAGAATTCATTACCGATCTAGAGGAGCAGGGGCTTATGGAGGACACCATCATTTTCTATTTTGGCGACCACGGAGGGGTATTGCCCAGAAGCAAGGGATATGCCTATGAGAGTGGATTGCAGGTTCCTTTGGTGGTTTATGTTCCTGAAAAATGGAAACACCTTTTTCATCACAGTAAAGGGTCTAGGGCAGAGACTTTTGTTGAGTTTGTCGATTTGGCTCCCACAGTACTTTCTTTGGCGGGGGTTTCCCCTCCAGAGGGGATCGACGGAACAGCGGTTTTAGGAGCATACTCAGAAGCTTCAAAAATCGAAAAAAAGAACACGAGCTTCGGTTATGCCGATCGCTTTGATGAGAAATACGACCTGGTAAGAACCTTAAGGGTTGGGAAATACAAGTACATCAGAAATTACCAGCCCTTTAACAAGGATGGTTTATTTAATTTTTACCGATATAAAATGCTGGCCTACCAAGAGTGGGAGGCATTGTATAATGATGGAAAGCTGAACGCACTACAGCGTCAATTTTTTGAATCCAGAGGCCCAGAGGGACTTTACGATATAGATCAAGACCCCCACGAGGTCAATGACCTCTCGGCAAGCCCCGATCATCAAGAAATTTTGTTGCAGATGAGAAAGCAGCTACAGCAAAAACTCCTTGCCTTGCCCGATCTTAGTTTTTATCCCGAACCCTATTTGTTAGATCATGCGCTCGAAAACCCTGTCGTCTTTGGACAAAACAACCAAGATGAAATCAAGGAATTGATGATGGTGGCTGATTTAAATTTATCCCGTTTTGAAGAAGTTCAAGAACAAATTAAACAAGCTTTGAGCGATGACAATCCTTGGAAAAGATATTGGGGCTTGGTGGTGTGCACCTCTTTTGGAGAAAAGGCAAAATCATTGGCGCCTCAAATCAAAAACATATTGGAACAGGATGATGAAAACTTAGTCCGTACGCGTGCCCTAGAATATCTTTTGTTGAACCAAAAATCTGTTGACCACAGAATTGTTGATACATTGCTGAAAAACGCCAAATCAGAGACAGAAGCCAACCTCATTCTCAACAGCTTGGCTCTAGTCAAAAGCTCAAGGCCTCAAATGAAATTTAATTTATCCAAAGAAATTTTTCCACCCGAATGGTATGACAAACCCAATGATTTGGTCAACAGAAGGATGGATCATTTAATCGGTAATCCTTAAACAGATGGCATCCAACACCAATGAAGAACGCACCCCAAGAATCTATAGAAAAGACAAAGGACAGATTGTTGTGGAAGGCAAGGTGAACCTCACCGATTTGGAGGGAAATCCTATCAAACACGGCAACAGATTTACCCTTTGCGGCTGTACCAAATCCAAAGACATGCCTTTTTGTGATGGCTCACACAAAACTTAGAACTCTCTCTTCCCAAATTCACTTTCGATGAACTTGGCAGTATTTTTTCGGTTGTTGAAGTTATAACTCAAACTGAGCAGTATCATATCCACTTCATAAACATAGTTGGTGGTGGTGTAAAATTCACCCGTTCTACTGGTGGTAATCCGTTGTTCATTGGAATTGAGCAGCCCCATGTCAATATTTTTCCATTGGAGGGTTGCTGTCAATTGGTTGTTCCAAAAACGTCGGGACAGGGTTAGGTTTGGGGAGTAGTATTCTGAGTCTATTCCCTGAGCGGTAATCCTGTTGGAAATATAATTAAAGTTAAATTGAGCAAAAGCCTTGTCCGAAAAACGATAAGTTGCGTTTATATTATAGTTGCTGGCAGAGGCATCAGTATTGACAGTATGGCCATCAAACGATCCTTTGATGATGGTATAGTAATAGTTGCTGGAGAGTAATAGTTTGAATTTTTTGCTTAAAGGGTAATCTGCTGTCATTTCCCGACCGATTACGTTGGCATTGCCAACGTTGGAGTAGATGCGGTTCAAAATGGTGTCATTATAAACGGTGTTGACCCTGTTGATCAAATGATTAACATTGCGATAGTAAAAGTTTGAAAAGATACTGTTGCCTTTTTTCGTTTTATAATTTACACCCAGTTCCACTTGGTCGATCAACTCAGGATGTAAATTGGGATCACCTTGTTCAAGGGTTTCTGAGTGTTCTCTCTCAGGAAACGGGTTCATTTTGAAGGTAGTGGTACGTTCGATTCTCTTGCTGTATGCAAGGTTGAATGAAAGCCGATCCTTCCATTGGTATATTATACTGGCAGAGGGAAAAAGCTTGGTAAAATCCAACGAATAGTCTTCATCTAAATTTCCGGTTTTATCTTTTAATGACAAGTCCCTGTGCATATTTTCCATCCGCATTCCGGCGGCAAAACTCCATTTTTCAATTCGGGCATTGTATTGCAAATAGGCCGCATGAATGGATCGTTTGAGATTGACTTCACTCGAGAACTCAGGAACCAATTCAAAAAGCTGAGTTTTATTGTTTTTTCGCTCATAGACAAAATCACCTGTATGGTCTAGGTTTCTGAATTGGTAACCCATTTTAAGAGTGCCGATACTCAGTGGTTTGAAAGCATAATCCAGATTGAACCGCATACCGTAGAGGGGGTTGTCGTTGGTGTTGTATTCATCCTGATAGACGACTGTATTGTCGGGGTGACCTAAATTTCTGTTGGTGGTAGGGCCTCCCAAGAGGGTGTACTCATAGAGAATGGAAGTATTGAGCTCAGCCGAATTTTCAAAACGATGATCGTAATCCAAACTTCCCAGAATAAAATCACTTTTTCTAATCCTCAAATTTTTATTATAGTATTGAAATTGGTAGTCCTTTTCATCAGAAGTGGAACGATTGTCATAATAGAGAATGTCTGCCGTTCTGTCTTTGGTTCTTTTTCCTGCATAAAGTCCAAGTGAAAACTGATCCCGATCCGAGAGTTGATAATCTGCCGTGAGTCGTCCAGAATAATTGATTTCATCAAAGCTACGTTCTCCGTCCGAAGGAAATTGGGTTAATTTATCACCAATAATGGTATAAACATCGCCTTCCCTTCTTCCTGAGAGATCATTTCTTTGAAAGCTCAATCCGGAAGAAAAATTCCACTTTTCTCTAACAGTGTTGTAGGTGATGTCGGCACCAAAACGTTGAGCGGGTTGAGCATTGTCGTAGTCTTCGACAGAAGGTGCACCTATGAGGGTATTGAGCTGAAAATAGTCTCCCTCTATCGAGTTTTTAAGGGTCAGTATGTTGATGATTCCCGCCTTTCCATCTGCATCGTATTGAGCCGATGGAGAAGTAATAATTTCGATACGTTTTATGCTGTTGGCGGGGATTTGG
>JAACDY010000005.1 GCA_009936675.1 Bacteroidota bacterium | reverse complement strand
CTTGGATTCCTGTTGAGTGGCGTAGGAAGCCAAAAGGGAAACCTGATTCAAATCGGCTGTATTTTTGATGAGCTTTCGAAAACTAAAATTGTGGATGGAAACTCCTCTGTCATAAAATGTATTTTTGGCGAAAAGAAAAAAATACAAGGGATCATTCCCCGTCTCCTTAAAAAGGGCTTCCAACTCCTCAAAATTGTTATGAGGATCTTTTCGTAAACCAAGGAGTACCAATGATTGTTCGATGATTGAGAAAAAATCCAACTGCCAAAGGGCACTCAAAGTATCCGTCAACTTTAACAGCAGTGATTTTTTTTCATATTGATAGGGGTTGACCACCGAAATGATGGGTTGAAATTTTGGTTTTTTCCACGAAACGTGGGGTAACTCTGGAAAAAACTCATGTAATTTATCTTTTAACCGCACTGCCCATAAATCCACCACTGGCATTTCTAAAAAATTATTTTTTGATGCCAAACTTTGGTAGGCCACAAAGGCACCCAGCTCATTTCTCACCTGCGGGAGAAATTCTTCATATCTGCTCACCAGATAAAAGGAAGCTGCAAAAATATCATAGGGCAATTGAGAGGTTTTCCCCAACTTGAAAAAGGCTGGGATTTTTGACCAATTTGACACCTCAATAGGGACCTCCTGTATGCCCTTCTGAAAGAGTAAATCATGGGATGCAATAAAAAACTCATTTCCCAAGGGTTGGTGGGTATAACTCAATTTGGGCCCGGAATGGGAAACAAATTTTTCAATGGCAGAAGTAAAATCGACAGGAAGTCCTAGAACTCTAATAAAAATTTGCCGGAAGATATAGGTCAATCGCGGCGTAATTTTGTGAGAATAAACCAGTATCATTCAGATCAAATTTTCATCTTTAAAGCTAAAGTAACGCTTTTCAGAGACAATAAGATGATCCAAAATTAGAATGTCAAAAGTACTGGCAGCCTTGATTAGTTTCTGTGTGATTTCTTTGTCTTGAGGACTAGGGATAAGGTTACCAGAAGGATGGTTATGCGCCAAAATCATGGAGGTCGTACCAAGTTCTATGGCAGGTTTTAGAGCCAATCGAATGTCGACCACAGTTTGATTGATCCCTCCTTTACTCAGGCGTTTTTTATCTAACAATCGATTGGATTGATTCAGATATAAAACCCAAAATTCTTCATGGTCTAATAGACTGAGAAAAGGACTCAAGAATTCAAACACTAACCGACTAGAGGTCAATTGTTTTTTGTTTGGAAGGCGAAGGAGTTGCAAACGTTTTGCAATTTCAAGAGTTGCTTTTATTTTTATAGCCTTAACCATTCCCACACCCTTAAACTTTGTTAGGTTTCGCAATGAAATGTTTTGCAAGTCCGTAAGTCCATTTTTTTGTTGATGTAGAATGCATTTCATCAACTCAACGGCACTTTCTCCTCGTCTTCCACTTCCTATTACAATGGCAAATAATTCAGACACAGAAAGGGCTTGAGCCCCTTTTTCCTTTAGTTTTTCTCTAGGGCGGTCATCAGGATCCCATTGTTTGATCGTTAAATTTGGGGGCAAATCAGACATAAGAATTTAGAATCTATATAAAGATAAAAATTCTCAGAAAACTCTATAAGTGAGCTATCTTGACTTTTAATTCCTCCCAATCCAGCCCTCCGTAATTTCCGGAACTCATCATCAACAATACTGAGTTATGGTAGTTTTGCTCCATCAGAAAAACTTTTAACAGCTGTGGGTCGGTGAAAACCATCAGTTCGGGATGTCCCATTGCATCAATGATTTCTTGGGGTTGAATAGGGGTTCTATTTTTTATTTTAAGAGCCTCAGGGTCATAAAAAACGATGGGCAGGTCGGCTTTTTCCAAACTGTTTTGATAATGAACGAGGAAGGAGGGGTCCAAACTGCTATAGGTATGTAATTCCAAACATGCAACAAGCTTGAAATCGGGAAACTGTTCTTTTACCGCTTGGGTGGTTGCCTTTACTTTACTGGGGGCATGGGCGAAATCCTTAAAAAGAAAACTGGTTTTTCCTCTGGCCAGCCGTTCCAAGCGTTTTGAAGCTCCTCTAAAACTGCTTATGGCTTGGTAAAAGTCGTCTTCGTCTATTCCAATCAGTTGACAGAGCCACTTAGCACCAGAGAGATTGGAGAGGTTGTGCTTTCCAAAGATGGCCAAAGGAATTGGCCCCTCATCTGTTTCCAGACAGGTCACTCCCGATCTAACCGTATGATTCAAAATGTTATAGGCTTCTTTTCTTATGGTATTTTGAGTGTCTGCTACCATTTTACCCAAGGTATCGTCCAATTCATTGAATACCAAAACCCCACCTGCAGTGATGGATTCTATAAATATTTCAAATTGGTGGTTGTAGTCCTCTTCGGTCATAAAAACATTGACATGATCCCATGCGATTCCACTGATCAATGCAATCTGAGGTTTGTAATGATGGAATTTAGGTCTTAAGTCAATAGGAGAAGACAGGTATTCGTCTCCTTCGAGAATGATGAATTCATTATTTTCGGACAGGCAAACTGAATTTTCAAAGCCCTCCAATTGGGCGCCGATCATAAAATCCACCGGTTTTTGATGATAATTCAACACATGTAAAACCATAGCAGAAATGGTGGTTTTTCCATGACTACCCCCAATGACTACCCTTGTTTTGTGGAGGGCATAATGGGCAATAAATTCGGGATAAGAATAAATGGGCAGACCCATTTTTTGAGCCGCCAGCAGTTCGGGATTGTCTTTTTTAGCATGCATTCCTAGGATCACTGCATCCAGTCTATTATTGATTTTTTCGGGGAACCAACCCATTGGTTCAGGACAGATTCCAGCTTTCTCCAACTGGGTCAGAGAAGGATCAAAAATCGCATCATCACTTCCGGTAATCTCGTGGCCATTTTCTTTTAAGGCAATGGCCAAGCTGTGCATGGCACTCCCCCCGATGGCAATAAAATGGTATTTACTCAAGTGCTATTGTGTTTAGAAATTCCAAACCTTCTTCAAAATCGGGATTGATCTCCATGGCTTTTTCTATCGAAGCTTTTGCCTTTTTGAAATCCCTCTTGTAAAGATAAATTTTTGAGCGATAATAATAGGCCCACTCCAAGGGGTAATTGTCCTTAAATCCAAAATCTTTGAGATAATGATCCAAGAAGGCAATCCCCATTTCGGGTTCCATTTGGTATTGGGCGGATACCCTACCCAAATCGAAAATCGTATCTCTTCCCAAAGTGCTGTTCCATTGTTCAGAATCTGTAAATTTCTCTTTCAAGCTCCTAAAAACCTCAGTATATTTTGATTTTGAAGCCATAGAATTGTTTTTTGCTTCAAAAACATAGGCCTGCATCATAGCCCCCTCCAAAGGGTTGATATCCGTCAGTTCATTGGCTTTTTTTTCAGCAAAGTCAATACTGCCTCCAAAATGAGAGGGTATTTCGGCATACAACTGAATCAACAAACTCAGAAAAACAGTTCTTTTGGGCTGTAATTTGTGTGCCTCAAGGACAGACTTTCGGGCTTTGATGATATAGGGAACCGAGAAAAATCGGGAAACTTCCAACGACTTTCGAGCTGCTGCCACTGCTACTCTAAAATAGTTTTCGGCTTGGGGTGCCTTGAACAGCAATCTTTCGTAATATTCTGTGGCTGTATCCCAATCCTTATAAGTATAGGAAAGTTCAGCAATGGACTTGATGATCGTAGTGGATTGTTGTTGGGGTTTTTTCTTCAGTGACTTTAAAGCTTTCACATAAGTGGCATCACTTTCGTAATCATAACTTACGAAGGGTGTTGTGACTTGCGAGAAGATCAGCAGGGGAAAAAGAAAAAAAAGTAAGACCCATTTTATTCTAATCATGGGGGGCATTTAACATTTTCCAAATTATATCTTTGAGAGGAAGTAAACCCGATTGATCCACTGCAGAGATCATGCAATGGGGTATTACACCAAAGTTTTTCTTCATTTCCTCAGCATACTCTTCTTTGAGTTCATCGTCCAAAAGATCACATTTGGAAAGGGCAACGACATAGTCTTTGTCGATCAGTTCGGGATTATAGGTTCTCAATTCCGTCATCAGAATATCAAAAGCCTTTTTGACATCGGGCGTATCGGCTGGGATCAAAAAAAGCAAAACCGAGTTGCGTTCGATATGACGTAAAAAATAGTGACCTAGACCTTTTCCCTCAGCGGCTCCCTCGATGATACCCGGAATATCAGCCATCACAAAGGACTGAAAATCCCTATAGGGAACAATCCCCAAATTGGGTTTTAGGGTGGTAAACTCATAATCGGCGATTTTGGGTTTGGCGGCGGTCAATGAGGCCAAAAGGGTAGATTTTCCAGCATTGGGAAAACCAACCAAGCCAACATCGGCCAGAACTTTAAGCTCCAAAGTGATTTGTAGTTCTTGACCCGGAATTCCTGGCTGCGCATATCTTGGGGTCTGGTTGGTGGAAGACTTGAAATTCCAGTTACCCAGTCCTCCTTTTCCTCCTTCCAATAAAATGAACTCCTGGCCTGGCTCAACAATTTCAAAAAGTACAGCTTCCGTCTCTGAATTTTTAACAACTGTCCCCAAGGGAACATCGATATAAACGTCCTTCCCTTGAGCGCCACTACTTCTGTTTTTACTGCCATCACCACCATGTCCTGCGGCATAATGTCGGGTGAATTTAAAGGAATACAATGTCCAAAGGTTGGAATTGGCTCTAACAATCACATGCCCCCCTCGGCCTCCATCTCCTCCATCGGGCCCGCCTTTGGTGATGTATTTCTCACGGTGTAGATGCACAGAACCCTTGCCTCCTTTTCCTGATTTAAGGTTGAGTTTTACGTAGTCGACAAAATTGGCTTCGGTCATCCTTTAAAGTAAACCATCGATCAAAGCAGTCAATCGTTGCGTGATTTGGTCAACACTACCGATACCATCCACGCTGTGAAATTTTCCCTGAGCAACATAAAATGATCTTAGTGGCGCTGTTTTGTTGTTGTATTCGTCAAATCGGTTTCTGATTTTATCTTCGTCCTGATCATCTGCTCGACCACTGGTTTTCCCGCGGTTGATTAGGCGTTCGACCAAAATATCGTCATCGGCCTCCAAAGCCAAAGTGGCGCTGATTTGTATGGATTTTTCACTCAAAAAAGCATCCAGTGCCTCGGCTTGTTTTGTCGTTCTGGGAAAACCGTCAAAAATAAAGCCCTTGGCCTCGGGATTATTTTCAACCGCATCTTTGAGCATGTCGATGGTCACCTGATCGGGAACTAAATCCCCCTTGTCCATATAAGACTGTGCCAATGTTCCCAATTCCGTTTTGTTGGAGATGTGATGTCTGAACAGATCTCCAGTAGAGATGTGAAACAATTGGTATTTGGATTTTAAAAATTCTGCTTGGGTTCCTTTTCCCGCCCCCGGTTTTCCAAAGAGTACTAGATTGATCATTAAATAATATTTGTAGCAAAGATATCCAAATTGTATTGTTTTTTTCCAAGCAAAAAAGTTATGTGTATTTTTGCAAAAACTTCGCGATGGAATTTTTTTCAACTTCTAAAACACTTGGCATACTTGGCGGTGGGCAATTGGGCAAAATGTTGCTCTATACCACCCGAAAATGGGACATCAAAACCAGCGTTTTGGATCCCAGTGAAAATGCCCCAGCAAGGCTGGCCTGCGACAGTTTTACCGTAGGAGATTTGACCGATTTTCAGGCGGTGTACGATTTTGGGAAAAAAGTCGATGTACTTACCATCGAAATCGAAAAAGTCAATGGTGAGGCTTTAGAAAAACTAGAGCAAGAAGGGGTCAAGGTCTATCCTCAACCCCATGTGCTGAAAACCATTCAGAACAAATGTCTCCAAAAAAAATTCTACAAAAGCCACTACATTCCCACTGCCTCCTTTGAAGAATTTGAAACCCTCGACCAAGTCAAAGAAGCCATCATCAAGGGAGAGTTGTCTTTTCCCTTTGTTTGGAAATGGGCCGAAATGGGCTACGATGGCTATGGAGTATCTATTGTTCACTCCAACAAAGAAATCGAAAGTCTCAAGACGGGTCCCTGCCTGATTGAAGAATTGGTAACCTTCGAAAAAGAATTGTCGGTTATCGTATGTCGTCGTCCTCAAGGAGAAACGATTCACTATCCGGTTGTGGAGTCGGAATTCCATCCTACGGCCAACCAAGTGGAGTATGTATTGTGTCCGGCCAGAATCCCAGAACAAGCGGCCAAAAAAGCCGTTGAAGTGGCCCTAAAAACAGCAGAAGCCTATGGCCAAATTGGTCTTTTGGCAGTTGAACTTTTCTTAACTCCCGAGGGGGATGTTTTGGTCAATGAAGTAGCACCCCGACCCCACAATAGTGGTCATTTTAGTATCGAAGCTTCCTACACCTGTCAGTTTGAACAGCACATCCGTGCGGTATTGGATTTGCCTATGGGAAAAACAGCCAACAAGACCACCGCAGTGATGGTGAATCTTGTAGGGAAAGAAGGATATACCGGACCGGTGGTTTATAAAAACATCGGTCAAGTAATGGCCATTGAAGGCGTAATTCCTCATATTTACGGGAAAAAAGAAACCCGTCCTTTTCGGAAAATGGGACATGTTACCATCATACACCCCAAAATAGAAACCGCCAGAAAAATAGCGGCACAAGTAAAAGAAACCTTATCAGTAATCAGTAAATAATTATGGCTAAAGTTGGAATCATTATGGGCAGTGAATCGGATTTACCGATCATGCAAGAAGCGATAGACATCCTCAAGGAGTTTGATATCGAAACAGAGGTGGACATCGTCTCGGCCCACCGCACCCCTGAGAAAATGATGGACTATGGAAATCAAGCTCACAAAAGAGGTCTAAAAGCAATCATTGCTGGAGCTGGAGGGGCTGCCCACCTACCGGGGATGATCGCCTCTGTGTCTCCCCTTCCGGTTATCGGTGTACCCGTAAAGTCGAGTAACTCCATCGACGGTTGGGATTCTGTTTTGTCCATCCTTCAAATGCCCGGAGGAGTACCCGTGGCGACCGTAGCCCTCAACGGTGCCAAAAACGCCGGAATCCTAGCCGCACAAATTGTTGGAACCTCAGAACCTGAGGTACTTGAAAAAGTAAGTGCATACAAACAGGAACTCAAAACCAAAGTCATCAACAGCAGTAAAAAACTTAATCCCTAAAATATTGGAAAACCCTTTATTAAAATCCTTTGACACCCTCCACCAATCCATCCCCTTCAGAAGTATACAACCGGAACATTTTATTCCTGCCCTAAAAGAAAACATCAAAAATGCCCTAACAGGAATTGATGAGGTCGTCCGTCAAACTGCCCCTCCCACTTTTGAAAATACCGTCGAAGCTTTGCAAAATGCAGGAGAACTGCTCGAACGCAACAGCAGTATTTTATTTAACCTCAACAGTGCCGAGACCTCCGAGGCCATTCAAGAAGTTACCCAACAGGCCTCCCCCCTATTGACTCAATTCCAAAACGATGTCAGACTCAACCAAGCCTTGTTTGAGCGCATCAAAACCATCTACGAAAATCAAGAGCAAGAAAATCTTTCGGTAGAGCAACAAACCCTTTTGGAAAAAGAATATAAAGGTTTTGCTAGAAATGGTGCCTTATTGGCCGAGGATGAAAAAAATATACTCCGAGAAATCGATACCGAAAAGGCGCAATTGGGGCTTAGTTTTGGCGAAAATGTTTTGGCCGATACTCAGGCTTTTGAACTCCATATCACTGACGAAAAAGACCTGGAAGGATTGCCCGATCAAGTCAAGGAAATGGCCGCTGAAACGGCTCAATCCAAAGACAAGGAGGGTTGGGTTTTTACACTGGATTATCCCAGTTATGTCCCCCTGATGACCTATGCCGAGAACCGAGCATTGCGAAAAAAGATGAGTATGGCCTTTGGCTGTAGGGGTTATCAGGACAATGACCACAACAATACCGCCATTATACTGCGGTTGATCGAACTGAGAAAAAAAAGAGCCGAATTGTTGGGTTATGACTCCCATGCCGCTTTTGTCTTGGAAAAACGTATGGCCACTTCGGAGGAAAACGTCAGAACCTTTTTGGAAGATTTGTATCAAAAAGCCTATCCAGCAGCTAAGGGAGAATGGGAAGATATGGAAGATTTTGCTACAAAAAATTTAGACTTGCCCAAAATGGAAAAATGGGACACCGCCTATGTTTCAGAAAAACTCAAACAAGCCCAACTGGAACTGGACGAACAGCAACTCAAACCCTATTTTCCGCTGGAAAAAGTTCAAGCTGGTGTATTTGAAATTGCGAGAAAATTATACGGCTTGCGTTTTGAAAAAAACGACAGCTTGGAAGGTTATCATCCCGAAGTAGAAGTCTATGAAGTATTCAATCGCAAAGGAGACTTTTATGCCCTACTCTATACCGACTTTTTCCCCCGACCTGGTAAGCGAAATGGCGCCTGGATGACCTCCTACCGCAGGCAAAAAAAAGGCCAAAGACCCCATATTTCAATGGTCTGTAATTTTTCAAAACCCACCGCCAGCACCCCATCGCTACTCACTTTTCAGGAGGTGACCACCCTCTTTCACGAATTTGGACATGCCCTGCATGGGATGTTAGCCAATACCATCTATGGTGGATTAAGCGGCACCAATGTCTATTGGGATTTTGTAGAATTGCCCAGCCAGATCATGGAAAACTGGTGTTATGAAAAAGAGGCCTTAGAACTTTTTGCCCGTCACTACCAAACGGACGAAGTGATCCCGATGGAATACATCCATAAAATTAAAAAAGCTGCCCACTTTCAACAGGGACTGCAAACCCTTCGCCAATTGGGCTTTGGATTTTTGGACCTGTCTTACCACGGTAAGGAGGCTTGGAATATCAAAGATGTAAAAGCCCACGAAAGTCGAATTCTGGATCGGGTACAGTTTTTGGGAGACTATCCCGAAAGTTGCTCCAGCACCGCCTTTTCGCATATCTTTCAAGGAGGCTATTCCGCCGGATACTACAGCTACAAATGGGCAGAGGTATTGGATGCCGATGCCTTTGAGTTGTTTTTGGAAAAAGGAATTTTTGATGCCGAAACCTCCAGGTCTTTTGAAGAAAACATCCTTTCCAAAGGGGGGACGGAACATCCCATGACTTTGTATAAAAGGTTTAGAGGTAAAGCTCCCGATCCAAAAGCATTGCTTAAAAGGGCAGGGTTGGTGGAGTAATTTACTTTAGCGCTACCTCAACCAAAAGGGCTTGTGGCTTTAATTGGTTTTGAAAACGGATAACAATATTTTCTTATTTTGCATATTATTGTTTACGCTCTACCCGTAACAAAAGGAAACACCACCTATTGATCTTGTAACTACCTCCAATTTTTATTAACTTAGCCCTAAGTATAGCCCCAAAGCTGTTCTTCTTATAAGACCTACAATTTCATTTTTTTTGAATTTTGGGGCTAAGAGTGCAACAATACTTCCTTTTTTGGAGTGTATTGTAACACTCCTAAAAAACATATAGAAAATAAGCACTATAAAGATGAATATATACAGAAGTTGTGCTCAATAAAAACAAAAATGAATGAAGCGAAAATTATTGACAAACCGAAAGTCCATTCCCAGATTGAATCTAAATCAGCGGAAATTGGTTTCTCAATGCCATCTGACATTTATGTAGTAACACTATTAAAGACTTTGATAACATCAAAACCAAAATCCAACATATTAGAATTAGGTACTGGAATTGGTCTTTCATTGTCGTGGATGATAGATGGATTAGATTCAGAGTCAAGACTAACAACCGTAGATAACAACTCCGAATTAATCAAAATTGCAAATGAGTTTTTTGGAACAGATTCAAGAGTAGAAATTGTTTGTCAAGACGGGAGCGAATGGATTAAAAACTATAAGGGAGATAATTTTGATTTAGTTTTTGCAGATGCTTGGCCAGGAAAATATAGTGAAACTGACGAAATATATGAATTGATTAGAGTTGGTGGGTTTTATGTGATTGATGATATGCAAAGTCAATCGAATTGGCCAGATGGTCATCAAGAAAATGTAGATAAACTCATCGAATACTTAGAGAAACGTGAGGATTTTAGCCTTACAAAAATGAATTGGTCAACAGGAGTAATAATAATGACTAAAAAATACTGAACACAACAAAGGCTATGACGTTCATGGTGGCTAAATGCCTCCACGTCGCATAGCCAAACCGTTAAAACAAATTTCTAATAATTTAACAATAGATGTTATGGAGACTTCAATATTAATCGCAAGAATTTTAGCAACAGTTTATTTTTCATTTTCCTTAGGACTGTTGTTGAGTAGTAAATATTATAAGGAAGAACTGCCAAAACTGGTGATTAACCCTGCCTATCTTATGCTCGGTGGATTTATAGCTATTGTTTTTGGATTTTTAATCTTAGAATTTCACAATACTCGGAATTCAGATTGGACCGTTGTAATTACAATATTTGGATGGTTATCTCTTCTGAAGGGAATCATTTTAATCGTATTTCCACAAATATTTACTGCATACAAAGACAATGTATTAAAAAAAGGAAATCAGAAATATATTTTAATATTGATCCTGATTTTGAGCTTGTTCTTTGGGTATTATGGGTTTTACAATTGCTAAAGGTAGAGATGAAACAAAAACGCCAAACGCTGCATGAATCATAACCAACTGGCTGTGATTGATCCACTAATTTATATAGGATGTTTATTGCCTCAGACCGCTACTCTGATTCCCAATTTAAAAAACCACCTTCCAGATCATAGATTTTTTGAAAGCCAAAAGATACCATCACCTGAGCGGCATAGAGGCTTCTTCTTCCGGAGCGGCAATAGACCAAAAGGGTGTCGGACTTTGTTAGATTTTCAATTTCGGTGACAAATTCTTCAGATTTTACGTCGATGTTTAGGGCACCTTCGATATGGCCTTCTTTAAACTCTTCTGGGGTTCTTACATCAATGAGGGTATAACCTTTGGCCACCATGTTTTGGTATTCGGGCTTCTCCAAAACCTCTACTTTTGGAGTCTGAATGACAAAAAAAAGAATTAGTAAAAGTGTTCTCATATTACAAGATTAAAGACCTTTAAAATTAACCATAATATTGGAATGGCCTCTACCCAAAAGCTGCTAAAATATTTGGATTGTTCGGCTTTGGACTTTATAAGGGATATCGTCAAAACAAATGCCACCAAAAGGGTGATCGTAAAATCCAATGAAGGGAAGTAAATGAGTTCTAGACCTACAAAAGCAGATAACAAAACCGTTCCTAATATTTTAGTATTTCGGATTCCCCATTTTTGAGGCCAAGTGGACAAGTGGGAATCGTCAGATTTCATATCTCTAATTTCAAAAGGAAGCGTGGCCACAAGAACAAATAGATAACGTTGAAAACCGTACACCAACCCAAGGTCGTTTATCTCTTGACCGCCCATGGAAAACGGTAAAAAAACCGTGGTCAACACCCAACTCAATGCCACCAAATGAATTTTCAACCCCTTAAACCCTCTAAAATTGAGCGTAAATCCTGGTAAAGGCAAACAATAAAGCAAAACCAACAAAAGGCTAAGCAAAAGAACAATGAGGGAAGAAAAGGGCAATTGTAGTCCTCCTCCTACAAACCAAACGATAACAAATGTAGTAAGTGCTAGAAAAATCATCACTGCCTTGAGCTTTCGACCCACACCCTCCCAAAAAAAAAGGTGAAATTTGATAAAATTGTAAGCCAAAAAAGGGGCTACAAACAAAATCAACTGATGGGAAAAAGGCAGAGAAAGGTTGAAATCCAAGGCGGTGATTTTGGCGAGGGCCAAAACCGCCAAGCCTACATGAATATTGTATTTGACATAGATGTCAAAAAGCTTACTGATCCCTACCACTGGACAAAAGTATCTGTAAACTGTTAATAAGTGCCTTTTTTGTTCAAAAAAAATGGAGAAATGAACCACAGGGGATCAAAAAGGTGCACAACTATGGTTTATTTTTGTTTAAACCGCTCAATACATGCAGTCTGAAAAATTTGCTTTACGCCACATAGGCCCCAAGGAAGAGGAGATTTCAAAAATGCTAACTGCCTTGGAGGTGGATTCTGTCGAAGAATTGCTGTCCCAGACCCTCCCGGAAGGCATCCGATTAAAGCAGCCCTTGGCCTTAGGAGAAGGAATCAGTGAGTATCGTTTTCTGAACGAACTCCGAGCCCTTTCGGACGAAAATCAATTTTTTGAAACTTATATCGGTATGGGCTACCACCCCACCATTACCCCAGCGGTCATTCAGCGGAATATTGTGGAAAATCCGGGTTGGTACACAGCCTATACCCCCTATCAGGCGGAAATTGCCCAAGGGAGATTGGAGGCTCTTTTTAATTTTCAAACCACGGTTTGCGACCTGACGGGAATGGAGTTGGCCAACGCCTCTCTTTTGGACGAAGCCACCGCAGTGGCAGAGGCCATGACCTTGGCCTATGCAGTAAGATCGCGGGATCAAAAAAAGGGCGAAGCAAATAAATTATTTGTATCGGAAGACATCCTCCCACAAAGTTTGGCGGTACTCCAAACCAGAGCCCTCCCCTTGGGGATTGAACTGGTGATCGGCAAAGCTGAGAAGACAGATTTTGACGCTTCCTTTTTTGCAGCCTTTTTTCAATCTCCTGGCAAAGACGGCAACATCATTGATTTGCCCGCCATGGTAGTTAAAGCAAAAACTTTTGACCTTAAAACCATCGTTGCGGCAGATTTGCTCAGTTTGACATTGCTGGAAGCACCGGGCAACTATGGAGTGGACGTAGTGGTAGGCACCACTCAGCGTTTTGGTATCCCCCTGGGTTATGGCGGCCCTCATGCGGCCTATTTTGCCACCAAAACAGACTACAAAAGAAACATACCAGGACGCATCATCGGACAAAGCAAAGATCAGGACGATGCCCCTGCACTGAGAATGGCTCTTCAAACCCGAGAGCAACACATCAAAAGAGATCGGGCCACTTCCAATATCTGTACCGCTCAGGTTTGACTGGCTGTCATGGCTGGAATGTATGCCGTTTATCACGGACCCAAAGGATTAAAAAAAATCGCTAAAAGAATACATTTAAACGCCGCCAAACTCGAAAAGAAATTGGTGGACTTGGGGCTAAGCCAACTAAACGAATATTATTTTGACACCCTAAAAATCAATATCAATGCCCAAGCGATAAGAACCGAGGCTGAGAAAAACGAAATCAATTTTCACTATATCGATAAGGAGACCGTGGGCATTGCCATCAATGAAACCACAGACGAAGTTGCCCTATTGAAAATATTGAATGTGTTCGAAGCGGTAGTACGTCAAAAAAACATCAATGGAAAAGTAAAAATTGAAAATCACCGCTATCCCATTGACCAAAAAAGGAGAAGTCCTTATCTCACCCACCAGGTTTTTAATTCTTTTCATTCCGAAACCGCAATGATGCGCTACATCAAAAGGCTGGAGCGTAAAGATTTATCCTTAAACCACTCCATGATTTCGTTGGGATCGTGTACAATGAAACTCAATGCTGCCGCCGAAATGTTGCCCCTAAGTTGGCCGCGATGGTCAAGCATCCACCCTTTTGTTCCCAAAGAACAGGCCAAGGGATATCACAAAATGCTTCGTCGTTTGGAGGATCAACTCAGTGAAATCACTGGATTCCACGCCACCTCCCTACAGCCCAATTCCGGTGCCCAAGGGGAATATTCAGGACTAATGGTCATCCGAGCCTATCACAAATCCAGAGGAGAAGCCCATCGAAATATTTGTTTGATCCCCTCTTCAGCACACGGAACCAATCCCGCCTCTGCCGTCATGGCAGGAATGGAAGTGGTGGTGGTCAAAACCGATGAATTGGGAAATATTGATTGGTCAGATTTCTCAGAAAAAACAGAAGAACATCGAGAAAACCTCGCTGCACTAATGATTACCTACCCTTCCACCCACGGGGTTTTCGAAGCCAATATCAAGGATATCACTGGGAAAATCCATGCATGTGGCGGACAGGTTTATATGGATGGTGCGAATATGAATGCACAGGTTGGACTGACCAGTCCTGCAGAGATCGGTGCGGATGTTTGCCACCTGAATTTACACAAAACTTTTGCCATTCCACACGGGGGGGGAGGCCCTGGGGTAGGCCCAATCTGTGTGGCTGCTCATCTGGCCGATTTTTTACCCCAACATCCTGTGGTTGAAACGGGAGGAAAGGCATCCAAAGACACCATATCTGCAGCTCCGTGGGGCTCAGCCTTGGCTTGTTTGATTTCCTATGGATATATCGAAATGCTGGGTGGTAGTGGTTTGAAAAAAGCAACAGAAATGGCCATCCTCAATGCCAACTACATCAGCAAAAGACTGGAAGGTGCCTATGACATTTTGTACACGGGTGAAAAGGGAAGAACAGCCCATGAATTGATCATCGACTGCAGACCCTTTAAGAAGTATGACATCGAAGTGGTGGACATTGCCAAACGTCTAATGGATTATGGCTTTCACGCACCTACCGTTTCATTTCCCGTTGCCGGAACCATGATGATTGAACCCACCGAAAGCGAAAACTTGGAAGAAATTGACCGCTTTTGTGATGCGATGATTTCCATCCGAATGGAGATCGACTCCGGAGAAGAAGCTGGGATTGCACTACTCAAGAATGCACCCCACACCCTGGCCATGCTTACTGCAGACGATTGGAACTTCCCCTATTCCAGACAACGGGCGGCCTATCCGTTGGCTTTTGTGATGGACAACAAATTTTGGCCCGCAGTCAGAAGGTTGGACGAGGCATTTGGAGATCGTAATTTGATTTGCAGTTGTACTTCCATAGAAGATTATGCAAAAGCCTAATTATAAAGGGGTTTATTACTTTTTGAATTAAAAACTAGCCCTTTTCAATACTTTTGGGCATCATACCCTTTTTTGAAGATTTATCAATTATCTTCAATAAAAAGCTACTATTGTATTGTATTTATGAGTTATAAAATCACTGGTAGCGGCTGTTGTATTCCGACGGTTGTTCAAAAAAACAAAGCTTTCTTAGGCCATTCTTTTTTAGACAATCAGGGAATGAGATTTGATGTGGATAACGAAACCATCATCGATAAATTCAACTCCATCACTGGAATTGAGGAGCGAAAATACATTTCATCAGAATTAAAAACTTCGGACATTGCCCATGATGCGGCTCAAAAAGCCATTGAAGATGCCAATATAGATCCCGAAACCCTTGATTATATAATTGTCGCCCACAATTTTGGTGACATCAGTGGTGACAGTAAACAAATCGATACTCTGCCCAGTTTGGCATCGAGAGTAAAAGCCAAACTTAAAATTAAAAATCCCAAATGTGTCGCTTATGACATATTGTTTGGATGTCCAGGATGGGTAGAAGCGATGATACAAGCCAATGCATTCATCAAAGCAGGAATGGCCAAAAAATGTCTGGTCATTGGAGCCGATGCCCTTTCCAGAGTCGTTGATGTTTATGACCGCGACTCCATGATTTATGCCGATGGAGCCGGTGCCACCATACTAGAACAAACTGCCGATGAGGGTGGGATTTTATCCCACAGCACGCTTACTTATACCGCCGAAAACGAGGCCGAATTTATTTTTTATGGTAAATCCTACAACGGCAAGGACTTAAATGATGATAAATTCATCAAAATGCAAGGACGAAAGGTATATGAGTTTGCCCTAAACCATGTGCCCGCTGCCATGAAACAATGTCTCGATCAAGCCAATGTTGAAGTTGACGACCTTAAAAAAATATTCATCCATCAAGCCAATAAGAAAATGGATGAAGCCATTGTAAAGAGATTTTACCGACTTTACAAAAAACCCATGCGCGAAGACATTCTTCCCATGAATATTGAAGAGTTTGGCAACAGCTCAGTAGCAACTGTCCCTACCCTATTCGATTTGGTTCTTAAACAAAACTACAAAGGACATTCTCTAAACAAAGGAGACATCATTCTTTTTGCCAGTGTAGGTGCAGGAATGAATATCAATGCCATTACCTATCAAATTTAAACTTGACTTGGAGGCAAAAGCCCTCATTTCTTTGGGTTAATTGTGTAAATTTGTCTTGATGCTTTTAATTCAAAATGTTGGAGCCTATTTTATAATGCTTTCCAAGGTATTCACTCGATTTACCCGATGGAGTGTTATGAAAGAACTAATTATAAAGGAGGTAGATTCGCTGATCATTCGATCGATCGGCATTGTTTCTTTTATTTCATTTTTTGTGGGCGGGGTAGTTGCCATTCAAACAGCATTAAACCTCAACAACCCCTTTTTACCTAAAAATTTGATCGGCTTTGCCACCCGACAATCGGTTATTTTGGAATTTGCTCCCACTTTCATCTCGGTGATTATGGCCGGAAAAGTGGGGTCATACATCACCTCAAGCCTCGGAACCATGAGAGTTACAGAACAAATAGACGCCTTGAAAGTGATGGGTATTAACACCTATAATTACTTGATTTTTCCAAAAATCATTGCCCTATTGTTCTATCCTTTTGTCATTACCATTTCTATGTTTTTGGGAATCATTGGTGGCTATACTGCTTCAATTTACGGTGGTTTTTGCTCCAGCGCCGATTTCGTAGAGGGCATTCAACTCGACTTCATCCCTTATCATGTAAGTTACGCTTTCATAAAGACGGCTTTCTTTGCTTTTATACTGGCTACTGTACCCTCTTTTCACGGTTACTTCCTCAAGGGAGGTGCATTAGAAGTCGGTAAAGCCAGCACCACCTCTTTCGTCTGGACTAGCGTTCTGATCATCATCACCAACTATATCATAACCCAATTATTACTTACCGGATGATCACTGTTGAAAAGCTTTGCAAATCGTTTAATGGAGTGAGTGTTTTAACTGACATCTCTACCCAATTTGAAAAAGGAAAAACCAACTTGATCATCGGTCAAAGTGGGTCGGGGAAAACAGTACTCCTCAAATGCATACTGGGTTTGTATGGTATTGACAGTGGGAATATTTATTTCGAAGACCACTCACTTCAAAAGATGGACACCATTGAAAGAAGTGTTTTAAGACAAGAAATGGGAATGGTTTTTCAGGGCAGTGCCCTTTTTGATTCCATGAATGTAGAGGAAAATATTATGTTTCCCATGCGTATGCTGACCCAAAAAAGTTCTGAAGAAATGCTCTCCAGAGCCAATGAGGTAATCAAACGAGTTAATCTGGTCAATGCCAACAAAAAACTTCCCTCCGAAATTTCTGGAGGAATGCAAAAAAGAGTCGCCATTGCAAGGGCCATTGTGATGAATCCCAAATACCTCTTTTGTGACGAACCCAATTCAGGATTGGATCCCAAAACCTCCACTTTGATTGACAACCTGATTCAGGAGATCACCAAAGAATATCAAATCACCACAGTCATCAACACACACGATATGAATTCGGTGATGGAAATCGGTGAAAAAGTGTTGTTTTTGGAAAATGGTCTTAAGGGCTGGGAAGGCACCAACAAAGAGGTCTTTAAGACAGAAAATGAAAGTGTTGGCAGTTTTATTTACTCCTCCAACCTGTTCAAAAAAGTGAGAGAAGTCTACCAAGAGGAAAATTAATCTTCTTCTCGATTAAATTTTCTTAAGGCCTTTTCGGAAATTTCTTTTACCTCTTGATTTTTGCCCATTGGATAAATCATCAACACCTCCTCAGTATCAACGATGATAAAGTCATCAAGCCCAGAAATAACCACCTTTTTGTTAGTGTCTGTTTTGATGAGATTACGAGCGGCATTATCGGCATATAAATGAGCACTCACCACTGCATTTTTAGCGGCATCCTTGGGTTGGCGATCATAAATTGATTTCCAACTGCCCAAATCATCCCAATCAAAACGAGCAGGGATCAAAAAGATATGATCCGACTTTTCCATCAAAGCATAATCCACCGAAATATTTTCGGCAAGGGGGTAGTTTTTTGCAATAAAAGCTTCTTCATATGGGGTATTCAAAAGATCAAACCCTTGGTGAAAAAGATCATAAAGGACGGGATCATGGGTTTTGAATCCCTCCAAAACCGCAGTAGCAGACCAAACAAAAATTCCAGAATTCCAAAAATAATTTTGCGCATCGATAAAACGCTGAGCAGTTGCTTTATCTGGTTTTTCCGTAAAGGCAGTTACTTTTTTTAACTCTGAATCTGTCGGAGCTTTTTCAATGGCTACATAACCAAATCCTGTGGCAGGAAAATCGGGTCGAATCCCAAAGGTGATCAGATTTTTATCATCGGCACAATCCAAAGCCAATTCCATATCTTGCGTAAAAAGTTTTTCATCGACAATGACATGATCACTCGGACAAATCACAATTTTGGCATCGGGGGTGATTTTCTTTATTTTCAAACTCGCCATCAAAATACAGGGAGCCGTATTGCGACGATCTGGTTCACAAATCACTTGATCGGGGGATAATTTATCTCCCAATTGATCTAAAATGATTTTTTGATAACGGCTTTGGGTTACGATAAAAATATTGGAGGAAGGAATACAATGTTCCAATCGTCCAAAGGTACTTTGCATCAGCGAAATCCCCTCTCCTGTCATATCGTGGAACTGCTTAGGAAAATCGGGGGTACTAGAGGGCCAGAATCGGGAGCCGATTCCACCGGCCATGATGATTGCAAAGTAGTTTTTAGACATTTTATTCTATTTTGATTACTTGGGCATGGGGGCTAAAAAGGTACAATCTTTTACCCTCCACTTCTCTACACTCGTAACGCTTGGTTCGCTTTTTTCCTCTTATAAACCTTCTTCCATTGTGAATTTCAAAAACAGATCCACTTTCCAATTCAAAAATATAGTTTTTTTCATTCGCAGGATCAAATTTGTTGAGAACAACGGCCAACTGGGTATCGGTATCGGAGGAGGCCTTAGGATTCCTAAAATGCAACTGTAAAACCCTCAACAGCTCGTCCGGAAAAATTTCTGGTACAAGAAATGGCAACATGATTTTTTTAAAGACCTGTTTCCACTCTTTACCGTGGGGTTTGATCCTAGGGCCAAAATCTTTGAAGGCAACCAGATGGGCAATTTCATGCAAGGTGGTGATTAAAAATCGATAGGGGTTCGGCATTTCGTTGACCGTGATCTGATGCCCTCCTTTGGGTAAGGCTCTAAAATCTCCGTGTTTGGTATGCCGCTTTCGGGTAATGATCAAATTTACTTGCCACTGACTGAGGTATTCTGAAAGCTGATCAAAGGAAGCGATGGGTACGTAATTCTTAATATCAGTCAAGGATTCCATCATCTTGCCTATGGAGTTGAAGAGGAAATCGGCAATACTTTTCCGTTGTAAAACTGATGGCCTTTTAATGCAAAATCAATGATATACTCTGCCATTTGTGCCGCACTCAACGGGGCTTGATACCCAGGAAAAGCTTCCTCCAACATCTCTGTTTGTACAGCTCCCAATGCCAGCGCATTAAACGAGGGGCCACTTTCCTTGAACTCCTCCGCCAAAAGCTCGGTAAGTATGACCAAAGCGCCTTTACTACTGCTATAGGCCGATAGGCCAGGGAACTTCGCACTGCCTTGGACACCCCCCATACTGCTGATATTGACAACATGACCTTTCTGATTCATCAAGGGAAGTATCAAACGTGTCAAGGTTGCTACAGCAAAAACATTGACCTGAAAAACCGCTTCAAACTCAGATGAAGAAATTTCCATAAAAGGTTTATTGACCAAACTTCCCGCATTGTTGATCAATACATCAACACTTCCAAAAGTGCTACTGATTTCCTTTGCAAAATCAAGCACAGCGGGCTCATTGGACAGGTCTACCGAAAAAGGATGAACATTGGAAATCCCCTTTAATGGAGATATGTTTCTAGAAAGAGCAATGACTTGATGACCCGCAGTTGAGGCTTGCTTGCAAATTTCAAAGCCCACTCCCCTGCTGGCACCTGTTACAAGAAGGGTTTTCATTCGTTTAAATTTTATAAAATCAGGTCGAAGCTTCCGATCTTAGGAAACCAAAAGTCGGATGGGGTTCTCGATATAAAGTCTTAGCGATTGTAAAAACTGTGCTCCGGTAGCTCCATCAACCGTTCTGTGATCACAAGCCAATGTTAGCTTCATGGTATTCCCCACAACGATTGCATCGTCTTTGACAATAGGTTTTTTCTCTATTGCCCCAACAGACAGGATAGCCGAATTGGGTTGATTGATGATAGA
Source organism: Bacteroidota bacterium (assembly GCA_009936675.1). Classification (GTDB taxonomy): domain Bacteria; phylum Bacteroidota; class Bacteroidia; order Flavobacteriales; family Flavobacteriaceae; genus UBA8316. Next base: position 1,108 of record JAACDY010000005.1, on the reverse strand, counting down.
GGTAAACTCCTGTATCCCAAACATTCCCAGATTGGAAACCGTAAAGGTACTTCCATCCATTTCGGCAGGGGCCAATTTTTTATCTCTGGCCCTGAGGGCATAATCTTTAACACTTACTCCAATTTGTCTCAAGTCCATCTCATCGGTGAATTTGAGAACAGGAACAACCAGTCCATCTTCAACAGCTACTGCTACTCCCAAATGTACGTGGTGATTTTGAACGACCTTGTCGTCAAACCACTGAGAGTTGACCTGGGGATGTTCTTTCAAAGCCAATGCAACAGCTTTGAGAACAATATCATTGAAAGAGATTTTGGTATCGGGTAGGGTGTTAAATTGCTGTCTGAATGCGATGGTATTGTCCATATTCAACTCTACTCCTAGATAATAGTGAGGAGCAGAAAATTTGGAAGCTGAAAGTCTTTTGGCAATGACCTTTCTCATGGAGCTGTTGGCCAATTCAGTTACACTTTCTACACCATTAGGGCCAGAGGCCATAGCATATCCAGCCGCTGAACCTTTGAAATTTTCAATGTCGCGCTTGATGATTCTTCCTCCGTCTCCTGAACCTTTTACTTGCTGTAGCGGGACTCCTTTTTCTTCCGCCAATTTTTTGGCCAAGGGAGAGGCCACTAACCTACCGTTGTGATTATTGTTGGTCACCGCCGTGGGCTGAGTCACTACTACTGCGGGTTTTGGGGTTTGTTTTTGCTCGGCTACTGCAGGGGCAGCCACTTCGGCTTTGGGCTCCTCCTCCTCAGCCTGAACGGCGGGAGCAGCACTGCTGGCAATGGCCGCTTTTACGGCCTCGGGATCTGTTCCTTCTTTTCCTATGGCAGCCAAAACAGAATCTACGGCCGCCGATTGCCCTTCCTCTAATCCTATGTACAGTAACGTTCCAGAATAAAAAGATTCGAACTCCATGGTGGCCTTATCCGTTTCTATTTCGGCCAAAATATCTCCTTCATTTACTGGGTCACCTACTTTTTTATTCCATTTCGCAACCGTACCCTCTTCCATAGTATCACTCAATCTGGGCATGGAAATGACCTCGACACCCTCTGGCATGGCTGATTTTTCTGAGTTGGAAACTTCCGCTTCGGTAGGG
>JAACDY010000053.1 GCA_009936675.1 Bacteroidota bacterium | reverse complement strand
TTGATCGGCCCGTTGATTGAGTCATAAATTTTGTAACTAAAAAAAATGGCAAGGATCCAAAGTACAGCTTGAAGCGCTAGTTTCATGGTTTATTAATTTTTTTACTTCCAACAAATCTACAATTTTTTTTGAATCGTAAAAGTTTTACAAATGAATTATCTTGTGAGAAAATAAGCCATATGTCAAACCCGTCTTTCCATAACATTCTCTCTGAAAAGTTCAGGTTCGAACCAACGGCTTCCCAAGCCAAGGGATTTGAAAAAATCGCACATTTTCTATCCGACTCTTCTGAGGATTCACTTTTGTTGATCAAAGGGTATGCGGGAACGGGAAAAACGACACTGATTGGTCATTTGGTTCAGCAATTAGGCCACATCCGAAAAAAATCTGTATTGATGGCTCCAACAGGTCGAGCGGCCAAAGTACTCTCTGCCTATGCGGGGAAAAGTGCCCTCACCATTCACAAAAAAATATATTTTCCCAAAGTCGATAGTGGAGGTACAGGGGTACAGTTTAAGCTGAAAGAAAACAAACATACCCATACCGTCTTCATTGTGGATGAATCTTCGATGATAGGCGATGACCGACAACAAAGTAAACTTTTTGAAAATGGATCTTTGTTGCATGATTTGGTGCACTATGTTACCAATGGTGAGAAATGTCAATTGATTTTTGTGGGCGATACTGCCCAACTGCCACCGGTCAACTTAGGACTGAGTCCTGCGTTAGATGAAGAGGAACTGGCCGCTCAATTCAATGCCACCGTCTATAGTGTTACCCTTGACGATGTGGTTCGACAAAAAGCCGAATCCGGGATTTTATTCAACGCTACTGGCATTAGGGAGTTATTGGTTGAAGATCAGTTTGAGGGATTTAAATTTCAGTTGGATGGTTATAAAGATGTACAACGCATCATTGAGGGCAATGAGTTTTTGGAACTGCTCAACAATGCACTGGACGAGGATGGAATTGACCAAACGGTCTTGATCGTACGTTCCAACAAAAGGGCCAACCTCTACAATAAAAGTATACGGGAACGTATCCTTTTTTTGGAATCCGATTTGGCTTCTGGAGATCAACTGATGGTGGTGAAAAACAATTATTTTTGGTTGGGATCAGATTCCCAACCCGGTTTTATTGCCAATGGGGACGTAATCCGTGTCAATCGCATCAACAAATATGTGGATCGTTACGATATGAAATTTGCTGAGGTGAATGTCCAAATGGTGGATTATCCCAATGAACCCGCTTTTGACACAGTGTTGTTGTTAGAAACACTGAACAGTGAAACCGCCAACTTGGGCTATGAGCAGTCACAACTGCTCTATCAAAAGGTAGCGCAAGATCACGCCCACGAAAAATCCAAATACAAGCGTTTTCTGAAAGTCAAGAACGATCCCTACTTTAATGCGTTACAAGTGAAATATTCCTATGCCATTACTTGTCACAAGTCCCAAGGGGGGCAATGGAAAAACGTTTTTGTGGAGCAACCCTATCTTCCCGATGGCCCGAACAAAGATTATTTTAGGTGGCTTTACACAGCGATTACCCGTGCCAAAGAGCGTTTGTACTTGATCGGATTTGGAAAGGAGTACTTTTGAAGACACTTTTTTTGTTATAAAAACCTTTAAATCACTGCCCAATTATTAAAATTTGTCCTTTCTTTTGCAGTAATGAAAATAGTTTCAATTATACCTGCGCGATATGACTCCACGCGTTTCCCTGGTAAGCTGATGCAGCCCTTGGGTGATAAAACTGTTATTTTAAGAACCTATAAAAATGTAGTGGCTACAGGTCTTTTTGACGAAGTGGTAGTGGCTACTGATAGTGATGTGATCTTTAAGGAAATTTCTGACAACGGAGGTCGAGCGGTGATGTCCCAAAGAGATCATCAATGCGGAAGTGATCGCATTGCCGAAGCGGCATTGGGTATGGAAGCCGATATTGTGATTAATGTCCAAGGAGATGAGCCTTTTGTGGATGCTGAAAGTTTAAAAAAACTGATCGATGTCTTTAAGGATGATCACCAAAAGGAAATTGCTTTGGCTTCTTTAATGACACCATTAATGGAATACAAAGAAGTTGAAAACCCCAGTGTGGTCAAAGTAATCGTGGATTTGAACAACTTTGCACTTTATTTTTCTCGTTTACCCATTCCTTGTGATCGCGACAATGAACAATCCCCACCCTATTATAAACACGTAGGGGTATATGCTTTCAGAAAGCAAGCCTTGATCGAGTTCAGTGAACAAGAGATGACCCCCTTGGAGTCGGCCGAAAAAATAGAATGCATTCGCTATCTCGAACACGGGAAAAAAATTAAAATGGTGGAGACCCTCAATCTCAACTTTGAAATCGATACCCCAGACGATTTGGAGCGGGCAAAAGTCCATTTAAATCAATTGAATTCCGAATGATCTCAAATCTGGCAAAAATTATTTTCTTTCGCCTGATGGGGTGGAAGATTGAAGGAGATTTTCCGTCATTAAACAAATTTATCGTTGCCTTGTTCCCCCATACCCGAAATATGGACTTTATCATTGGGGTTTTGACCCGTACGGTAATTAATGAAAAGATCAGCTATGTGGGAAAACAAGAATTATTTAACCCCTTAACGGGATGGTTTTTCAGAGCTTTAGGAGGGACACCCATCAATCGGAATTCGAATGAAAATAAAGTGTCGGCCATTGCAAAAATTTTTAGAGAAAAGGATGCTTTTCGAATGGCGATTGCCCCAGAGGGAACCCGGAAAAAAGTAGAACGATGGAAAACAGGTTTCTACTATATTGCCTTGGAGGCCGAAGTCCCTATATTATTGGTGCACTTTAACTACCCTTCCAAAAAGGTGTCTTTTTTAAAACTATTCGATCCTACGGGAGATATTGAAAAGGACCTAAAAGAAATGCAAGCCTATTTCAATGAGGCTGAAAAAAAGTAATTAGGGATAAAGTCACCGAAAGGTATGCGTCATAAAACTACTACAATAGGTGTTTAATACATTTATGAATGTTTACTAGGACCACCTATTCTTGAATATCCATGGCGTGGTATACATTTTGTACATCATCGTCTTCCTCAATTTTTTCAATGAGTTTGAGTACCTCCTCCTGTTGTTCATTGGACAATTCCTTGGTGACCTGAGGGATTCGTTCGAAGCCCGAAGAAAGGATTTCTATGGAACGATTTTCCAATTCTTTCTGGATGGCTCCAAAGTTTTCAAAAGGGGCATAGAGTAGTATACCATCTTCGTCTTCAAAAACTTCTTCCACTCCAAAGTCGATAAACTCCAGTTCCATTTCTTCCACATCCACTCCTTCGGCAGGGATTCTAAAACTGCAGCTTCGGTCAAACATAAACTCTACAGAACCGGATGTGCCAAGGTTACCATTGCATTTGTTAAAATAACTCCTGACGTTGGCCACCGTTCTGTTATTGTTGTCAGTTGCGGTTTCGACCAATATCGCCACTCCGTGGGGAGCGTAGCCCTCAAACAATACTTCTTTGTAGTTTTCTGTAGCTTTATCAGATGCTTTTTTTATGGCGCGCTTGACGTTGTCCTTGGGCATGTTGGCGGCTTTGGCATTTTGAATCACCGCACGAAGTCGAGAATTATTGTCTGGATCGGGGCCACCCTCTTTGACTGCCATGACAATATCCTTGCCAATGCGGGTAAAGGTTTTGGCCATGGCCGACCACCGTTTCATTTTTCTGGCTTTCCGAAATTCAAAGGCTCTTCCCATAATATTTATTGGTTATTGATCACAAATATAAAAACAATTAAAAATCCTTTTTGACCAATGTCAAATCGTCTAGAATTTCTGTGTAAGAAAAAAGAAGGTTGTTGGGCAATTTATTTTCCTTGGCCAAAACGGCCATGTACCGCATTTGGTTGGTGGTATATACTTGTTTATAAATGGCTTTGCGTTGGTATCTCCTTTGAACCATTAATTTGATAAAGTCGAAATGATGGATCAAATCGGTACTCCCCAAATGAAAAATACCGGTGAGTTGTTGATTGATAATGTAGTGTATTTGTTGACTGAGTTTGATGTCGTTGTTGACATTGATAATGGTATTGGGGAATACTTCTATGGGTTGATTGGTATTTATGGCTTGGTCTAATTCCTGAATTCTGGGAGAATGATTACCATAGACCATGGGTAACCTTGCCAGTACAAATTTGGCGGGTGGAAGACGAAGCAAGTCGTTTTCGATTTTGATTTTAAAGCGGCCATAAATACTTTCCGACAGGGTTTTGTCGTATTCGTAGGATGGGAAATGTTCGAAGGTGTCAAATACATTGGCGGAGGAAAGAAAGATCAACCTGCAATTGGAACGACCGATCAGATCAATCAAAAATTGGTGGGTTTCGATCAAGGCATCGAATGGTCCCCTCAAGGCAGAAATGATAAGTTTTGGTTTGACTTCCTTGATGATGTCCTCTAGACCACCCTCTTTCATATCAAAATGAAAAAAATGATGGTTTTGCCCAAAACCTTTTTTGGTAAAATAAGTTCCAAAAGTATCGTAGTAGGAATTTAACTCCTTGTAGAGGGTGTTTCCTATAAAACCACTGGCACCAAGAATCAAAATTCTTTTCACTGGGCGATCATTTTAAAAAGGGAAGTTTTACCACAGTAGCCGAGACAAATTTTTCTCTGATCTGTACGGATAATTTTTGTCCGGGATTAGAAAAATCGGTTTTGACATATCCCAAACCGATTCCTTTATTGAGAGAGGGGGACTGGGTTCCAGAAGTCACCCTTCCAATGGGGTTTTGGTCGGTATCAAAAAGAAGATAACCCGAGCGAGGAATGCCCCTTTCATCGATTTGAAAACCGATGAGTTTTTCGGAGGTGCCTTCTTCCATTGATTTATGGTGGAGTTCGGCATTTAGAAAGCCGGTATATGGTTTTGTAACCCACCCCAGTCCGGCGCTGATGGGTGAGGTTTGATCGTTTATTTCATTTCCATAAAGACAGTAACCCATTTCCATCCGCAGTGTGTCTCGAGCGGCCAATCCCACGGGTAATATGCCAAATTCGGTTCCTGCTTTGATGACAGCTTTCCAGATTTTTTCAGCTTTAGCAACATCAAAATAGATTTCAATTCCTCCCGCACCAGTGTAGCCAGTGGTGGCGACCAAAACGTTTTCGACTCCTGCAAAAGTAGTAGTAATATGACTGTAGTGTGACAATTGATCCAGTTGGGCATTGCAAATGGACTGCATGGCGGTGAGGGCTTTAGGGCCCTGAATGGCCAATAGAGCTGTTTTTTCTGATGCATTTTCGAGCTTTGCCTCGAATTTTTGATTCTGTTTTAGGATGTGATTCCAGTCTTTTTCAACAGTGGAAGCGTTGACCACCAACAGGTATTTTTCGGTATGGATTTGGTAAACGATCAGATCATCGACCACTCCGCCCTGCTCGTTGGGCAGGTAGTTGTATTGAGCTTTTCCGGGGGTGAGTTTTGAAATGTCATTGCTGCAAATGAACTGTAAAAGGTCAAAGGCATTGGGGCCTTCTACCCAAAATTCTCCCATATGAGAGACATCAAAGACACCCAGTTTTTGCCTGATCGCCAAATGCTCTTGTTTGACTCCACTATACTGAATGGGCATTTGATATCCTCCAAAAAGGGATATTTTAGCACCCAATTGGGTGTGAATGTCAAAAAATGGGGTTTTCTTCATTGAGATATTTTAAACAAAAATATTACTTTTAGGTCATAAGTAAGTTGAATATAGAGCTTAAAACCCCATAAAAATGCCCTTATGAAAAATCTGATTGTACTGACTTTATTACTTTTTTTCTTCTCCGGTCATACTCAAAAATCGAAATTAACTGCCGAACATTATCAAAATGCAAGGAAGTCATTTCGTCAAAAGATGCCAGACAATAGTGTTGCTGTTCTTTTCAGTGCACCGATAAGAAATCTTGCCAATGATGTAGACTATATCTATCATCAAGACCCTAATTTTTTCTATTTAACTGGATGGCATCAACCCCATTCTGTTTTGATGATTTACAAAAATGCACAAACAGACAGTGGGGGTGTTTATCATGAAAAAATATATGTACCAGAACGCAATGATTATATGGAAATGTGGAATGGAAAACGCTATGACTTGGAAGAGGTCAAAGAATTGGGTTTTGATCGTGTTGCAGAGCGGGTTGATTTTAAGCATGATTCCCAAAACTTAGATCGCTTTGATAAGGTCTTGATGTTTGAGTTTAAGAACGATATTCGAAATCAAAAGACTTATGTTTTTAGGGATAACGTTCGCTATAAAGTAGATGACCCCCTTGATCTATTTGATCTCAAGGCCACTTTTAGAGAAGCCATCAATTTCCCTAATGATTTCAATCGTCTGGCCTATACGGCCTATCAAAGAATTATGCAGGCTGATGAAGAAAATTTTGAAGCGTTTAGAGATGAGGTGGCCTACTTGGTAAATCAAGATAGTTTACTGATGGAAGACGAAATCATCAGAGATTTTCTTAAAGAACCTGCCCAAGATTTTTATAACGAAGCCAAAATGAAGACAGCTTTTGCCCTTCGCAATTACAATTTTGATATAGAAACCTTAGCTGGGATCATGGCCGATTTGAGAGAAATAAAGACCAAAAACGAAATCGATCTACTTAAAAAGGCAGTGGCCATTTCTGTAGTGGGTCAAATCGAAGTGATGAAGGCCATGCATCCTGGCATGAGTGAGAGAGAAATTCAAGGGATTCATGAATTTGTATATCGCAAATATGGAGCAGCTGATGAGGGTTATCCTTCTATAGTTGGGGCAGGCAAAAACGGTTGTGTATTGCACTATATCGAAAATGATGAAGAAGACCTTCACAATCAGTTGGTTTTAATGGATTTGGGGGCAGAGTATTATGGCTACACGGCCGATGTTACCCGAACCATACCTGCCAACGGTGTTTTTAGTGCGGAGCAAAAAGCCTTATATCAAATTGTTTATGATTCCCAAGAAGCGGCCATCAATGCATCTCAGGAGGGAAACAGTTTTAGGTCGATTTATAAACTTTCCTATGACATTATAGCTGAGGGATTACAGCAATTGGGAATCATCAATGAAGCTTCTGAGGCCAGAAAATATTATCCTCACGGTCTTTCACACCACATTGGACTGGATGTTCACGACCCTGGAAATTACGGGAATTTGGAGGCGAATATGATCATTACGATAGAACCGGGTATTTATATACCAGAGAACAGCCCCTGTGACCCCAAATGGTGGAACATTGGTATCCGTATCGAAGACGACGTCTTGGTTACCAGTGAAGGCCCAATTAATTTATCGGCTGGTGCGCCCAGAGATTGGGAGCGCATAGAGGCATTAATGAAAGAGGAGAGTGCGCTAAAAGATTTTATTTTACCAGAAATTAACAGCTTAATTCAGTAGATAAGATTTGAGTTCACTGTAATCTTTAATGGGAATACTCGTTTTTTCTTTTGAAAGGGTATCCTTGAGTCTTTCAGGTATTTCGACTTCCAATTTTAGGGTTTTGTTTACGGAATCTAAAAATTTAACCGGATGGGCGGTTTCCAAAAATACACCATAAAAATCCTCATTTTGTTGCTCTAAATATTCCTTAAGTCCCAGATATCCAACGGCACCGTGGGGATCGGCAATGTAGCTTTTGAGGTCGTAAATTTCCTTTAAGGCTTTTTTAGTCTGCTGATCGGTGTATCGAAAGCCAGAGAGGATTTTTTTCATTTTTACAACGTCGTTGTTGAATATTTTTTGAATTCTGACAAAGTTACTGGGGTTGCCCACATCCATGGCGTTGGAGATGGTTTGGATGGTCGGTATAGGATCGTAGGTTCCTGTTTCCAAAAAACGAGGAACAGCGTCGTTTACATTGGTGCTGGCGATAAAGTGGTCAATGGGCAATCCCATTTGCTGTCCTATGATACCAGCACAGATATTTCCAAAGTTTCCACTGGGCACTGAAAACACCAATTTTTTGTTTTTGCTTTTTAGCGCTCTATAGGCAATAAAGTAATAGAACATTTGGGGTAGCCAGCGGGCTACGTTGATGGAGTTGGCAGAGGTGAGGTTAATACTGGACAAACCTGTATCCAAAAAGGCGGTTTTTACCATTTCCTGACAATCGTCGAATACACCGTCAACTTCAAGGGCGGTGATGTTTTGCCCTAGAGTGGTCAATTGTTTTTCTTGAATTTCACTGACTTTTCCTTTGGGGTATAAGATGACTACATTGACACCTTCTACGCCTAGAAAGCCATTTGCAACCGCTCCTCCTGTGTCTCCAGAAGTAGCAACCAAGACCGTTATTTTGTCTTTAGAGCCCTGATTGAGATGCCCCAACGAACGCGCCATAAATCGAGCTCCAACATCTTTAAACGCTAGGGTTGGGCCTTGAAACAATTCTAGGGCTGCAATATTGTCGGTGATTTCTATGATGGGAAAGTCAAAATCCAATGTTTCTGATACAATTTCCATCAGTTTTTCTTTCAATATTTGATTTCCTACATAGGGTTTTATCACCCGATAGGCCATCTCAGGAATACTCATTTTTTCGATATTGTCAAAAAAACTCTGAGGGAGTTGAGGTATGGTTTCAGGGAAGTATAGTCCTCTGTCCGGGGCTAAACCTCTTTTTACCGCATCGTGAAAAAGTGTACTTTTTGAGTTGTGGTTAAGACTGAAGTACTTCATTAATTGGTTAATATTTTTATTCCTTGTTCATTGATTTTAGATATATGTATCTCAAAATCTATACCAATGGAAGAAATAACTTTATTTATGGCATTAGAAATTTTTTGGGCACTATCTATTCCCTTGGTTAGTGCATAGACTGATGGACCCGAACCAGAAATACCAAAACCCAATGCTCCTGCGTCTATGGAAGCTTTTTTGAGTGATTCAAACTCAGGGATGAGCAAGGATCGCATGGGCTCAACAATTTCATCTTTTAGGCTTCTCGACATTAAATCGTAATCTTCATTGAACAAGGCAGAAACAAAGGCTCCTAAATTCCCCCATTGTTGAATGGCTTTTTCCATGGTCACATTTTTTTTGATGATCTCACGTGCATGCATGGTTTTTAATTCAATTTTGGGGTGTAAGATCACAGCAGTGAGTGCTTTGGGGGTTGGCAGTTGGATGACATCGACGGGGTTAATAGATCTGACCAGAGTGATCCCACCCATTAGTACGGGTGCTACATTATCGGCATGGGCTGAGCCACTTGCCAGTCCTTCGCCTTCCATAGCGAAAGCAATCAATTCGTGGGCAGTGTAGGGTTTACCTAGTAATTCATTGATGCCGAAAACAGCTCCAGCAGCACTGGCGGCACTACTCCCAATTCCACTTCCTGCCTTGATTTTTTTGTGGATTTCGATTTCAAAGCCCGATTGTGTGGGATGGGCTTTAAGCAGTGCTTCGGCAGCTACTCCTGCAACATTTTTTTTTACATCCAAAGGAAGGTTTTGACCTTCAATTTTGGTGATTTTTACCCCTGATGCGTTTGTTTTACGAATGAGCATTTCGTCACCAACCGGATCGAGACAAAATCCCAATACATCGAATCCACAGGATACGTTGGCCACACTGGCGGGGGCAAAAATTTTAATTTGATCCATTTTACTGCTTTCCTATTCTGATGATGTCGGCAAAAATACCCGAGGCGGTTACATCGGCTCCTGCTCCTGCACCCTTAACAATAAGGGGTTGTTCTTTGTAGCGATTGGTATAGAAAAGGATGATGTTGTCACTCCCTTCTAGATTGTAAAAGTCATGACCTTCTTTGACCAATTGTATGCCCACTTTGGCTTTCCCATCTTCTAGTTGAGCAACATATTTCATTTTGGCACCTTCCTTTTGGGCATTTTCCAACATTTTCTCAAAATGACCACTGTGTTTTACTAGGGATTCAAAAAATGATTTGTTGTCTTGAGTATCCAAACATTCTTGGGGTAAAAAGGATTCATTTTCAATTTCCTCCAATTCTATTTTCATTCCATTTTCGCGAGCCAAAATCAAAATCTTTCGAGCCACATCAATACCGCTGAGGTCGATCTTGGGATCTGGTTCAGTATAACCCTCTTGTTGTGCTTCCAATACCACATCGTGGAAAGAGGCTCCTTTTTTAAGGTTGTTGAAAACAAAATTCAGACTTCCAGATAAAACCGCTTGTATTCTGATGATTTGATCTCCAGAAGCAATGAGATTGTTGAGCGTGTCAATGATGGGCAATCCTGCACCGACATTGGTTTCAAACAGGTATGGACTTCCGAATTTTCTAGAAATCTTTTTGAGATTCAGGTAGTTGTTTAGTTCGTCGGCTGCAGCAATTTTGTTACAGGTAACAACCCCAATATTATTATTTAAATAGCGGGCATATTCCTTGGCAATAATCTCGCTAGCTGTGTTGTCCACAAAAATACTGTTACGTAAGTTGAGTTTTTTGGCATGCTTAAAAAACAAGTCTCTGCTGGCCTTGGTTTGGCTTTCTTCCAATTTTGATTTCCAATGGGTCAAATCTAAAGCATCTTCACCCAAAATCATTTTTTTGGAATTGGATACGGCAATGACACGAATTTTTAATCTTAGGTTTTCAATTAAATATTCGGTTTGCTTTTCGATTTGCTCTAAAAGTTTACTTCCAACATTTCCTACACCCGTGACAAAAAGATTCAATTCTTTGATTTGGGCTTCAAAGAAACTTTCGTGTAGGGTATTGATGGCTTTGGTGACATTTGTTTTATCGATAATGATAGAGATGTTTCTTTCTGATGCTCCCTGAGCAATGGCCCTAATGTTGATGTTGTTGGCTCCAAGACTGCTGAATAGTTTTCCGCTGATGCCTTGGTGGTCTTTCATTTTTTCACCAACTACAGCGATATTGACCATGTTTTTTTCAATCTGAGCAGGTGCAACTTTATTGATGGAAATTTCAAAGGCAAATTTCTCGTCTATCACCTTTTTGGCCGCCATGGCCTCCTCTTCTTTTACTCCAATACATATAGAGTGTTCGGAGGATGCTTGGGTGATCATAATCACATTGATGTTTTCATCGGACAAAGCTTCAAAGAATCTTTTGGAAAAACCAGTAATTCCGATCATACCACTTCCTTCCAAATTGATTAAGGCTACATTGTCAATATGACTGATTCCCTTGACGATTTCGCCATTTTCAATTGCAGGAGTATCATCAATGAGTGTACCCTTGTCTTTTGGAGCAAAAGTGTTTTTGATAACAATGGGGATATTTTTCTCAATAATGGGCTGCAGGGTAGGGGGGTAAATCACTTTGGCTCCAAAATGAGAGAGTTCCATAGCCTCATAATAACTCAATTTTTCAATGGGCTTGGCCTGTGCTACGATCTTGGGATGAGCGGTGTACATCCCACTAACATCGGTCCAAATTTCCAACACCTCTGATTCGGTGGCATTGGCAATGATGGCAGCGGAATAGTCCGACCCACCTCTGCCCAAGGTGGTGGTTTCTCCTGATGCATTGCTGGCGATAAAACCAGGAAGCAACACCACATCGGAGGTGTTTTTTTTGAAATAGTCTTGAATGAGCTTACTGGTAAGTTCCTGATCAACTACTTCTCTTCCGTTATGGGATGAAGTTTTGATCAGTTCCCTACTGTCTTTAAGAACAGAATTGACTTTATTGAAACTGAATATTTCCTGAATGATATTACTCGACAGTATTTCCCCATAAGCGGAAATGGTCGAGTTGTTTTTGGGGGTTGCCTCTTCGAGAAGATGAACAGCGTCGAGTCGAGATTCCAATTCATTAAGGTGCTTTTTCAGAAAACTGATGATGGCACTTTGGTGTTGAATGGGTACACAACTTTTGATGGTTTCTAAATGACGTTTTTCAATTACTGCAAGATTGTCTTTGTAATGGTCGTCACCAGATTGTGCCAACGAAAGCATTTCCATGAGCAGATCAGTGATCCCTCCCAAAGCGGAGACTACTACTGCAATAGGACCTTGTTGATTTTGAGTAATTTTGAGAACACTAGATAGACTTTCTGAGTTTGCTACCGATGTTCCTCCAAATTTTAAAACTTTCATTTTATATGTTTTTCTGTTTAACCCTTCACTTTGATGTGTTAGGGGTAATTGATTTGAGATGATTGTAATGATTTGAATCTAAATCGAAGATTTGAGGACATTTGGCCATAGCGTTATATGTGATGAACTACCCCCATAGGGGTGGTCATTGTCGAAATAGAAGTTTTGACAACAATAACTTTTGACCTGAAACAGGAAGTACGAGTGTTTATAAAATTGTTATGATCCAACATGTAGGCAAAAATATTACAAAACCATCAGCTTTAAAATTTTTTGGAAACAATTTTGGTTTTGAATTGTATGTAAAAAAAAAGCCATCCAATTCGTTGGATGGCTTTGGTATAGAATAATCATTTATTTTTCCTTGACCTCAGTGGCCGGTTTGATATGTAGTTCTTCATCTCCTTTTTTATGATCAAGGGTGATATGTGTTCCTTCCTCAATATTGTTATTTACAACGTTTTCGGCCAATAGATCCTCTATGTACTTCTGAATGGCTCTATTGAGGGGTCGTGCTCCATATTTTTTGTCAAATCCCTTATCGCTTAGGAAAGTCTTTGCAGCTTTTGTGAGCGAAATGCTATAACCAAGATTTTCAACTCTTTTGGTGAGTTTGACCAATTCGATATCGACAATTTTTACAATATCTTCCTTTTCAAGGGTATTGAAGATGACTATATCGTCAATACGATTCAAAAATTCGGGTGCGAAAGTTTTCTTTAAGGCGTTCTGAATCACACTTTTTTCGATATCGCTGGCCTGAGATTTCATATTGGAGGTTTCAAATCCTACACCGCTTCCAAAATCTTTGACTTGTCTGGCTCCAATGTTGGAGGTCATGATGATGATGGTGTTTTGGAAATTGATTTTTCTTCCCAAGCTGTCGGTCAAGAATCCGTCGTCCAATACTTGCAGTAGCATATTAAATACATCAGGATGAGCTTTCTCAACTTCATCCAACAAGATGACAGAATAGGGGCGACGTCTTACTTTTTCACTCAATTGCCCGCCTTCCTCATATCCAACATAGCCTGGAGGTGCTCCGATCAACCTAGAAATCGCAAATTTTTCCATGTACTCACTCATGTCAATGCGAATGAGGTTTTCTTCGGAATCAAAAATTTCTTTGGCAAGAATTTTGGCCAGTTGTGTTTTACCAACACCGGTTTGTCCGAGGAAAATAAATGATCCTATGGGGCGATCCGGGTCTTTGAGCCCTGCTCTGTTTCGCTGAATGGCTTTGACAACTTTTTGTACAGCTTCTTTTTGTCCAATGATTTTTTCGCCAATAATATCGGTAAGGTTCGCCAATTTATTTTTTTCGCTCTTGACGATTTTGTTGACCGGTATGTTGGTCATCATGGATACTACATCAGCAATATGGGTATCATTAACGGTAACCCTGTTGAGTTTTGATTCTTCTTGCCATCTCTCTTGGGCTTCGAGAAGTGTTCTTTCTACCCTTTTCTCGTCGTCTCTGAGCTTGGCAGCTTCCTCGTATTTTTGTTTTTTGACAACAGAATTTTTTAATTCTTTTACTTTTTCGAGTTCCTCTTCAAGTTTTATGATTTCGTCGGGCACGTTCATATTGTTGATGTGTACTCTAGAACCGGCTTCGTCTAGGGCGTCAATAGCCTTGTCTGGAAGGTAACGGTCGGTCATGTATCTGGAAGTCAATTCGGCACAGGCTTTGAGAGCTTCACCGGTGTACATGACGTTGTGATGGTTCTCATACTTGTCCTTGATATTTCTCAATATCTCGAGGGTTTCTTCCTCGGTAGTTTCTTCTATCAAAACTTTTTGGAAACGTCTCTCAAGTGCACCGTCTTTCTCAATATTTTGGCGATACTCGTCCAAGGTAGTTGCACCGATGCATTGAATTTCTCCACGAGCTAATGCGGGTTTGAACATATTGGAAGCATCTAAGCTTCCAGTGGCTCCCCCTGCACCGACTATGGTGTGAATTTCATCAATAAAGAGGATGATGTTGTCATTTTTTTCCAATTCATTCATCACCGCTTTCATGCGTTCTTCGAATTGGCCTCTGTATTTGGTTCCCGCCACTAAACTGGCTAGGTCAAGAGAAACAACGCGTTTGCCATAGAGAACTCTAGATACTTTTTTCTGAATGATGCGCAAGGCTAAGCCTTCGGCAATAGCGGATTTACCTACTCCAGGCTCACCAATCAGCAGGGGATTGTTTTTCTTTCTTCTGCTGAGGATTTGTGAAACCCTTTCGATTTCTTTTTCTCTACCCACCACAGGATCCAATTTGTTTTTTTCTGCCAATGCAGTGACATCTCGTCCAAAATTGTCTAAAACGGGTGTTTTGGATTTGACATTGACCCTAGATTCGGTGGTAGGAACAAAAGGATTCTCTTTTCCCGATTCATTTTCATCGTCTTTTTCTTCTGGAAAAGAGGAGGAAGATATGTCCATATAGTTTTGGTCGTCACTAGCGATCATCAATTTGAATTGTTCTTTGACAATATCGTAATCGATATTCAACTTCAATAATAACTTGGTTGTAGGGTCATTTTCATTTCTTAGAATACACAGCAACAGGTGGGCAGTGTTAATGATATCACTCTGAAAAAGTTTAGCTTCTAAGAATGTTGTCTTAAGTGCTCGTTCGGCCTGACGTGTAAGGTGTAGATTTTTCTTATTGTTGATCACCCCAGAATTTTCAATTACTGCAGGGTTGAGTATTTCAACCTTCCGTCTTAATTCATCAAGGTCGACTTCAATAGATTTGAGAATTGATACCGCTTTACCTTCCCCGTCCCGCAATATCCCCAACATCAGATGTTCTGTTCCTATGGAGCCATGACCCAATCTAAGGGCTTCTTCTTTGCTGTAGGAAATTACATCTTTTACTCTAGGTGAAAAGTTATCATCCATATTTGAAAGTTAATATTCTATTAAGGGAATGATCAAAAAGCATTCCAGTTATCTTTCTATAGCTAATAGACAAAAAAAATATCATTTAGCAAAATGGCAAAAGCAAAATTTTATAAGCAAAATGCAATATTATCATGTTGATAAATTCAGTAAAAAATATTGCGGAAATCCCAATAAAACTTCGCTGATAAAGTATTTTAGCTATTACATTAAACAAAATTAAATGGTTGACGGAGAAAAATTAATTCCTATCAATATTGAGGATGAAATGAAGTCGGCTTACATTGATTATTCAATGTCTGTCATTGTGTCACGTGCCCTTCCTGATGTGCGTGATGGACTAAAGCCTGTGCACCGTAGGGTGCTTTATGGAATGCATGAATTGGGTATTAGGGCTAATACTGCGTACAAGAAATCGGCTCGTATTGTCGGTGAGGTTTTGGGAAAATATCACCCCCACGGAGATAGCTCAGTATATGATACAATGGTACGTATGGCCCAAGAATGGAGCCTGCGTTATCTCTTGGTAGATGGACAAGGAAACTTTGGCTCTATTGATGGAGACAGCCCTGCTGCCATGCGTTATACCGAAGCAAGAATGAAGAAAATGTCGGAAGATTTATTGGACGACATTGAAAAAGATACTGTTGACCATCAACTCAATTTTGACGATACCCTAAAAGAACCTACCGTACTTCCTACAAGAGTCCCCAATTTATTGATCAATGGAGCCTCTGGAATTGCTGTAGGGATGGCAACTAATATGCCTCCTCACAATTTAACGGAGGTGGTTGAGGGAACCATTCAATACATCGACAACACCGATATTACTATAGAGGAGTTAATCCAAACCATCAAAGCTCCTGATTTTCCCACTGGAGGGACGATTTACGGATATGAAGTAGTCAAAGAAGCCTTTTTGACTGGAAGAGGTAGAGTGGTTATGCGTGGCAACGCCAATATTGAAATGGTCAGAGATCGTGAATGTATTGTCGTGACAGAAATACCTTATCAAGTCAACAAGGCGGAGATGATTAGAAAAACCGCTGAGTTGGTCAATGACAAAAAGATAGAGGGTATTAGCAACATCAGAGATGAATCTGACAGAAATGGAATGCGGGTGGTTTATGTACTGAAGCGTGATGCTATACCCAACATCGTACTGAATAAATTATACAAGTACACCGCTTTACAATCTTCTTTTAGCGTAAACAATATTGCCCTGGTAGATGGCAGACCTCAGTTGTTGAATTTAAAAGAAATGATTCACTATTTTGTTGAACACCGTCATGAGGTGGTGGTTCGAAGAACAAAATTTGAATTGAGAAAAGCCGAGGAGCGCGCCCACATATTAGAGGGTCTGATTATCGCTTCAGACAATATCGATGAGGTGATAGCGATCATTCGTGGATCGGCCAATGCGGAGGAAGCCAGAGAAAATTTGATTGCCAAATTTGAGCTTTCGGAAATTCAAGCCAAAGCCATTGTTGAAATGCGATTGAGACAGTTGACTGGACTGGAGCAAGATAAACTTCGCAATGAATACGATGAATTGTTAAAAACGATTACCGACCTGAAAGACATACTTGATAAAAAGGATCGCAGGATGGGCATCATCAAAACCGAATTGATTGAGATCAAAGAAAAATACGGTGATGAAAGAAGATCTAAAATCGAATATGCGGGCGGGAATTTCAGTATTGAGGATATGATTCCCGATGATAAAATGGTCATCACCATTTCTCATGCAGGATACATTAAAAGGACACCATTGTCTGATTATAAGACGCAAAACAGGGGAGGGGTTGGACAAAAAGCTTCAACAACAAGGAATGAAGATTTCCTTGAAAACCTTTTTGTGGGAACCAATCACCAATATATGTTGTTTTTCACTCAAAAAGGAAAATGTTTTTGGATGCGTGTTTATGAAATACCCGAGGGGTCGAGAACTTCCAAAGGTCGCGCCATTCAAAACTTGATCAATATTGAACAAGATGATCGGGTGAAGGCGTTTATATGTACCCAAGATTTGAAGGATGAAGAGTACATCAACAATCACTATGTAATTATGGCCACCAAGAAAGGTCAAGTCAAAAAAACCAGTCTCGAACAGTATTCGCGTCCACGAGCCAATGGAATCAATGCCATCACCATAAAAGATGGAGATGAGTTATTAGAAGCTAAGTTGACCAACGGAAATAGCCAAATCCTTTTGGCAGTGAAATCTGGAAAAGCCATTCGATTCGAAGAGAGTAAAACCCGACCTATGGGTCGAGGAGCTTCGGGAGTGAGGGGGATTACCTTGGCCAATGCCAACGATGAGGTTGTTGGAATGGTGTCGGTAAACGATATGGATACCAATATTTTGGTCGTTTCAGAAAATGGCTTTGGTAAACGTTCTGACCTGGAGGACTACAGGATTACCAATAGAGGGGGTAAAGGTGTGAAAACCATTTCAATCACCGATAAAACCGGTTCACTGGTCACCCTGAAAAATGTAACGGATCAAGACGACTTAATGATCATCAATAAATCCGGGATCGCTATTAGAATGGCAGTATCAGATTTGAGGGTTATGGGACGTGCCACTCAAGGGGTAAAATTGATCAATCTTAGAGAAGACGATTCCATTGCAGCAGTAGCCAAAGTGATGAAAGACGATGACGAGGTAGAGGATATTTCAGATATTGATGTAGAAGGTGGCACTATTGTTGAATAATTCATTACAAATATTATTTTTGCGTTGGCAAAATCTTTACATTTTATTAAATAATTGAATATTAAACATGAAACGAATTACCTTAATTACTTTACTACTCCTTTTCAATTTCTCTTTTTCCCAGAAGAAAGAGTTGAGAAAAGCCCAGAAGCTCTATGATGCGGGTGACGTATCAGGAGCCTCACAGCTTTTGGAAGAAAATCAATCTCTTTTTGAAAATGCAGATCAAAAAGTCAAGCCCGGCTATGACTTTTTAACAGGTAAAATTGCCCAAAATAACAAGGAATTTCAACGAGCATATGATCTCTTCACTTCCCTTAAGGATGTGGCGTCGATCAAAGAGGAAGTCATGGAACAATTAAACCTTTTGTCAGCTGACATCGTCAACAGCGCTATTGATGACAATGGTGGTGGTGATTTTAAATCTTCTACTGAAAAGTTGTATTTGGCTTATTTAATTGATCCGGAACTCAACAAGGATTATCTATATTTTGCTGCTTCTAGTGCCGTAAATGCTGAGATGTATGATGTTGCGCTAGAATATTACGATCAGTTGAAAGAAATGGCTTATACTGGGGTAGTGACCAAATATTATGTTACTGAAGTTGAATCCGGAGATGAAACGGAAGTGACCGAATCTGAGTATGATTTGTATAAGAAATCTAAATCCTATGAAAATGTTAGGGAAGAGGATACACCCTCAAAATTTCCTGAGATAGTCAAAAACATTGCATTGATTCACGCTCAAAGAGGAGACAATGAGAAAGCAATGATTGCTGTTCAGGAAGCAAGACTTAGCAATCCTACAGATCTCAATTTGATTTTAACCGAAGCCAACATCTACATTCAGTTGGACGAAAAAGCAAAATTTCAGAGTTTAATGAATGAGGCGATTGCTCAAGATCCTGACAATGCCAATTTGTATTATAACCTTGCAGTTGTTACTGCCGATTTGGGGGAAAAAGAGGCGGCCAGAGCATATTACGAAAAAGCCATTGAAAAAGATCCCAATTATGAGAATGCTTATTTGAACCTTGTTGCTCTGATTTTAGAGGGTGAACAAACCATCGTTGAACAAATGAATAGCTTGGGAACCTCAGCGGCAGATAATGCCAAATACGATGCTTTAAAGTTAGATCGTGAGGAAATTTACAAGGAATGTGTTCCTATCCTCAAGAGTTTGATTGAAATTGGAGAAAATGAAGATGCGATCAAAACGCTGATGAATATTTATGGTACACTTGGCGATAATGAGGGTTATAAGGAAATGAAAACTTTATTGGAAAAATAAAATAAACCCATTTACTGGTCGTCTTTTATGAATGACCTAAATGACTCATTAAAAAAGACCTCTTTGGAGGTTTTTTTTATATCATTTTTTTGATGAAGCGTAATTTGTGGGAGTGGCTTTGGGATTCTACATTAAATATACCAGATTGATCTATTCTGTCAATTCTTACAGTTCCAGAGGCATGGATAATATGATGGTTTGCCAGTAGTAGGCCTACGTGAGTGATTTTGCCTTCAGCATTATCGAAAAAAGCCAAATCTCCAGCTTCACTTTCCTCAATAAAGCTAAGGGTCTGGCCTTGAAGGGCTTGTTGATCGGCATCGCGACTCAATTTGATACCGTTAATTTTGTAAACCATTTGTGTAAAAGCAGAACAGTCGATGCCTAAGAGTGTTTTTCCTCCCCATAGATAGGGAGCATTGAGGAACAAGTAGGCCGTCGAAATCAATGATTTTTTTGATTTTTTAGGTCGTTCAAACTCTCCCTCAAATTGGTGTTTAAGTGTTTTTAAAGCCCTCAGATCACTGCCGATCAAAATGGGGAATAATAAATTCTCTGTGGTGGTAATATAATTCACCAAGTCTGTTGATATTTTGAGGGTCGATTGGGTGATTTTATCAAAATTTTCACGCGAGATATTATTCAGTTGATTTTGATCGATCCATCCTTCATAGCCATCCCATTCGAGGCGAATTTTGGCCCAGCTTTTTCTCTTTTCAACGATTTTGTAGCACTCGCCGTAAAGCAGTTGAGAAACCATTTCACTTTGGTGACTGTTCTCTTTTCTCATAGGGATGATCCCCAAATGGCAGATACCGTATTCCAAGTCGGTTAGTTTAAAAAAGAGTGTTTTGTTGCCAAAAAATGGTCATTTATATTGACAAAAATAATCAAATTGACGTCATATGTTTGGAAATACATGTTTAAATTCACAACCAAAGCCTCATATTTCCTTAAATTTGAAATTCTGAATCGTTAGGTATTGAAAAAATTTTGGCGCTTTATATTGACCAATCAAAACCTTATTTACAAGGCCATCTTGTTGGTGGCATGTACTTTCTTGGTTGTTTACCTGTTCCCCAAAGGCGCAAAATTCAAGTATGAATTCCAAAAGGGTAAGCCTTGGCAATATGCCAGCTTGTATGCTCCTTTTGATTTTTCGATCCTGAAGTCATCCACTGAGCTTGAAGCAGAGAAGCAGTCCATTTTGGATGCTCAATTCCCATATTATAGAGCAGATTCTGAGGTGTATGAAGCAGTTAAAAATTCCTATGCTTCTCAATTTTCAAATTTCTTTAGTCTGCCTGCATCTAGCGAAGAATATCAAAAATTATACGACTTTGGTCTTTTGTTATTGGAACAAACCTATCTTAAGGGAGTATTACCCCCTGGTTTTGATCAAAAAGGAGGGGAGCGTGTATTTTTGATCAAAGGTAATATTGAATCTACAGTAGATAGGGATCAATTTGTCAAAATTGAAACCCTTCAGGAAAGTATTGATCAGCACCTTAACAAAACTACCTTTGCCCATTATAGCACCCCCTATTACAAGCTCTTTTTTGAAATTGTCCTGCCCAATATAAGCTTGGATGAAAAGTTTACTACCAATGCTATCAATCAATCTTTGGGTGATATTTCTCCCTATCGTGGACTGATACAAGAAAATACCATAATCATCAAACAAGGCGAAGTGGTTGAGGGTGAGAAATTACAAATGTTGATTTCCCTTAGAGATGAGTACGAATCTCAATTATGGAATGAGTTGAACTATTATTGGATCATTTTTGGATATACCATTTTGGTGGTTTTGACATTTATGTCGTTGATTTTATTCATCAACAATTACCGACCTTCTATTTTTGAAGACAATAGAGAAATAACCTTTATTTTTCTCAATATGGTGGGCATGATTGCTCTGACGACCATAGTGGTGAATTTTGATGTAAGATTTCTTTATGCTGTACCAATTTGTATTCTTCCCTTGATTTTAAAAACATTTTTTGATCCTAGGGTGGGTCTCTTTACCCATGTCATCACCATATTGAATTTAGGTTTTGTCGTTCCCAATAGTTTTGAATTTGTTTTCCTTCAGTTGATGGTGGGTATAGTAACGATTTTGTCTTCCACTCAGTTACAAAACCGAGCCAATCTATTTATCACAGTAGGCAGGATTGTATTGGTTTATTTGGTGGGCTATATAGCCTTTACGATCACTCATGAGGGAGGTATTGATAAAATAGATTTTCTGGTTATCGGATTATTCTTACTCAATGGCCTGTTGACATTGTTTGCGCAACCTCTAATTTACCTCTATGAGCGCTTGTTTAAATTGGTTTCGGATGTGTCATTACTCGAATTATCAGACACCAACGCTCAACTATTAAAGGAATTGTCTGATCGTGCACCGGGAACTTTTCATCATTCACTACAGGTGGCCAATTTGGCCGAAACAGCGGCCAATGAAATCGGAGCGAACACGCTTTTGGTCAGGGTAGGGGCTTTGTATCACGACATTGGAAAAATGAATGCCCCTACTTATTTTTCGGAAAATCAAACCGGTAGTGTTTCTCCTCATGAGGAAATGCCTCCGGATCAAAGTGCGAAAATCATCATCAATCATGTGGCAGAAGGCATTGCAATGGCGAAGAAGTTTAAATTGCCGGATCGTATTATTGATTTTATCCGTACTCACCACGGAAACTCATGGGTCTATTTTTTTTACAAAAAAGCGCAAGAACTGGGAGAGGATGTAGATGAAAAAGATTTTCGATATCCAGGGCCCAGACCTTTTTCGAAAGAAACGGCGATTTTAATGATGGCCGATGCAGTGGAGGCAGCCTCTAAAAGCTTGAGAGAACCTACCGTGGACAAAATACAACAGTTTGTAGATACCATCATCAACAAGCAAATTGATGAAAAACAGTTTAACGATTGTAATATTACCCTTTCGGAGATAGAAACGGTCCAAAAAGTACTTTCCAAAAAGTTGATCAACATCTACCACCTCCGGGTAGAATACCCAGAATAGGGTATTTAAATTTAAATAAAACTATTGTTTTGTTGATTCTTAAGAATTACATTTGCATTCCATTACAGGAGAGGTGCCAGAGTGGTAATGGAGCAGATTGCTAATCTGTCAACGGGTAACCGTTGCCAGGGTTCGAATCCCTGTCTCTCCGCCATACTAATCCCTACTACATTTTTAAATCAATGTTTTAGGGATTTTTTATTTTATTTATGTACGGTATTTGT
>JAACDY010000052.1 GCA_009936675.1 Bacteroidota bacterium | reverse complement strand
GTGATGGCTCCGTGTTTGGAATGATAGGTCTCATTTAATTGGTCTATATACAAGGAGGGAGATCCGTCTCCATGTCCTTTTCGAAAATGAAAATAAAAGAGGTTACATCACTTGGACAATACAAAGGACTCCAAAAGCTTTATGATCGCTACAAGGACAGTGGTTTTGTGATCGTTGGTTTTCCTGCCAATGATTTTTTTTGGCAAGAGCCGGGAAGCAACAAAGAGATCGCTGCCTTTTGCGAGAAAAATTATGGAGTTACTTTTCCGATGATGAGTAAGATCAGCGTCAAGGGAAGTGAAATGCATCCTTTGTATCAATTTCTTACACAGGTTCGTAAAAACGGTCATAAAAGTTCAACTGTTTCATGGAACTTTCAAAAATACTTAATTGGAACCGACGGTAAACTTTCAAAAATCATTCCTCCCAGAACAGCTCCTATGAGTGAGGAAGTGATCAATTGGGTGGAGGAAGGAGTGATGGCTGTTAACGAACGTCTATGAAACTAGACCTCTTAGCCTTTGGTGCTCATCCCGATGATGTAGAATTGGGTTGTGGGGGCACTCTAGCCAAAGCCGTTGCTGAGGGTAAAAAAGTAGGGATCGTCGATCTAACTCAAGGGGAAATGTCCACAAGAGGGACGACTCAGTCGAGGGCAATAGAATCTCAAGCTGCTGCAGATATCTTGGGGGTTAGTTTTAGAGAAAACCTCCATTTTAAGGATGCTTTTATTGTTAACGATCAAAAGCATCAAATGGAAGTGATTGCTGTATTGCGAAAATATCAACCCAAAGTTGTTTTGTGCAATGCCATCAAAGATCGACATACCGATCATGCCAAAGCTTCTGATTTGGTAAGTCAAGCTTGTTTTTTAAGCGGATTGAAAAGAATTGAAACACAAGACCAGGAAGGGAACCCCCAAACCGCCTTTCGACCCCAACATGTTTTTCACTACATCCAATGGGAGGAGCTTACTCCTGATTTTGTGGTCAATATTTCAGCTTATTTGGATCAAAAGATGGAAGCCATCAAAGCTTTTAAAAGTCAGTTTTACGATCAAAACAACGAGGAACCTCAAACACCCATTAGTTCGCTCAACTTTTTGGAAAGTGTTTCTTCACGTGCCAAAAATATGGGAAGACTGATCTATAAAGATGCTGCTGAGGGCTTTACAACAGATCGACTCCTTGGGATAGAAAATTTTGACAGCTTACTTTAAAATTAAAGTAAAAAGTCATTAAATTTGCCTCCGAATTATGGTGGTTGTAGCTCAGCTGGTTAGAGCGCTAGATTGTGGTTCTAGAGGTCGCCGGTTCGAAACCGGTCTTCCACCCATAAAAAAAGGGTTGCATTTGCAACCCTTTTTTGTTGTTCTTAAAACAGATTTTTAGAATGACACTCCAAAACCAATGTTTCCAATGATTAATCCATTTTCGGATATTCCTGGAATTTCGGGTATGTCTTCTGTAACGATCTCTGTGTATGATGGATTGGAGTTGTCAGTTGCTGTAAAGTCAACTGTTTGGGGCAGACTACCCATTCCATAACCCAATTCCAATCTAAAGTAAATGGTTCCTCCAGTTTTGAGTCCTATTTTGAAATTGGTAGTATTGAGTGCTATGTCAGTACTTCCTGATCCGGTTCTACCTTCGTCTAAAGAAACATCATTGTAAGATGCTTTTATTTTAAGACTTGATAATCCCACGCTAAGGTAAAATCCTTTTCCTTTGGTGTTAAAATAATAGGCAGCTCCAAATTCGGAAAAACTTAAATCTCCTTCAATTTCTCCATCATCATGTGAATAACTCGAGTATTCAAAATAAGGTGCCAGATGATTGTTCAGAAAGGGAAGGGTATATTGTGCCCCGACAGAGACAATATTGGGAACACCCGCCTTCAACCCTAAGGAAAACCTTTAAATATTATAGGTGTCAGGAACAGAATCCAGAACGATTGATGTCTCAGAAGAGCTATCTAGAGTTGAATTTGATTCTTGAGTTTGCTGAGCATGAGAAAACCCAAAAGTAAAGATGAAAATGGGCAATAGAAAGTTAATTGTTTTCATAAATAAGATTTAATGCACTTCAAATATATCAATAATTTAAGAAAATTGGGTTTTAGGAGTAAATATGGGACATGAAAGATTTTTTGATTGATCCATTCATAACTTTTGTAATGGATAAGAGGATCACACAATATCTCATGAATAATGACGTTGTCTAACAAAAACATACCATATCCATTTTGGGAAATAAGATTTTCTTGTTGTTTCTTTTATCATTGAGTATATCTGTTCATGCGCAGACCAAGTTGTACGACGATTTTTCATTTAAAATGTCGAAAAAAGAGGCATTTACTTTATTGAAAAAGGATAAGAAAAAATTTAATAATTTGAGGTTGGGACCTAATAATGTATTTATACTGAAAAAGGGTTCTTTGATATTTGAAGATGATGAACTCATCCATATTACCATTTGGAATAAATCCATTCTAGACGTAAAGAAAACAGAAAAATTACTAAAAACTTCAAAAAACCACTTAGAGTCCAAAGGATTTCAAATGGTCTATGCCCAACCGAATTGGGAAAATCCCCTGTTTAAAGAGAAAAACAAGCCCTATCTAAGAATGATCCAGAAAGAAAAAAAAATATTGGCCGAGATAGAGCCAAGAGGACAAGGGGAGAATTATACGGTATTCTTAAGTTATTACGATTTGGATTGGTTTCATCAAAAAATAAACGAGTTATAGATCAACACTTAAACCCAAACCAAATAATTCTCTAATTTGTAAATCACTAACCAAATCATCGTCATACAGTAAATGAACGATTAAATTGGAAGACATCCTCTTGTTAATTTTCATTCGGATGATACTGTTGAGTTCAAAGTCAACATTCTTTGTGTTTTGTATATAATTGACATATGCATTGAATTTGTTTTCCATGCTTACGTTTACCATAATTGGAAATTTATAAAATCCACTGATGGAATTTCCCAAATACAAAACGTAATTTTTCCCATTTTCGACGCCGAAATATTTTTGGCCTGGAGCTAAATTTCGAGTATAGGCAGATCCTACCAAAATCCCTCTTCCTGATAGTGGAGAAATGTTGAACCATAGGTTGCTGCTTTTTTTATAATACCATCCCAGCCCCAATTGGATGACTGATGGCGAAAAAAATCGAGATAATTTTTCTTTCATCTCAACCCCATCTTGGGTGCTATATCGAAAGCCTGGAAGCAACTGAGACCGGAAGTTGACATAGACCGCGTAGTTCCATAGGGGGTTGATTTGTTTTCCCAGTTGAGAATTGATTTCGAACCGATCATCTGCCTTCTTAACCAAACTACTTCCCGATACTTTATTCCCTCCAAGAGAGACCATCAAATTGTTATCCCAAACCCATCCATTTCTGTCGGAATAATTAAAGTTATAATCAATATGAATAAGTCCACTGAAAGAACTTTCTCCACCAGAAACCCAATTTTCAAAGTAGGCCTGACTGAAATTTAAATCGATTTTTCCAAAATACTTCATTCTTTTTCCACCCATTGTAGAGTTGATGATCGCATCATAAGGGAGAGAATCAAGTGGAAAAACGTCCTCAGGTTTCTGTGAGTGAATAGAAATGCAGAGAAGAAAGGCGACTACTGAATACTTATTCATAAATAGGTAAATTATCTATTCAGTAAAATTAATAGATTATATTTCGCTTCCTTAACCGAAGATCAAATTTCTTTAAAATTCAATTAAAGTGCTGTATATCAACACTCTAATTAAGTTTAAAACCTAAAAAGAATAATAATTAAAATACAAAATTGATCAAATAGGTAAAAAACCAGTAAACACTTTTAGTTGAGTTTTATCCTTTCTTCTCTAAAAGCCAACTCCCAGAGTGTATAAAAAATGAGTTGAGTTCTTTTTTTAAGTAAGGGATAATTGATTTTGTCAGGGGTATCTCCGGGTTGATGATAATCTTCGTGGGTACCATTGAAATAGAAGATAACGGGAATGTTGTTTTTGGCAAAGTTGTAATGATCACTTCTGTAATAAAATCGATTGGGATCATCATCGGTGTTAAAGGTGTAATCCAGCTTCAACTTAGTGTATTTTTTATTGGTGGCCTCTGATATGTCGTGTAATTCTTGACTGAGTTTATCCGATCCGATCAGATAAATATAGTTAGGGTCTTTGTCCTCTCTTTTGGGATCCAACCTTCCGATCATATCGATATTGAGGTTGGCGACGGTTTGCGCCAAGGGGTAGAGTGGATTTTCCACATAATATTTGGAGCCCAAAAGCCCTTTTTCCTCTCCACTGACATGGAGAAACACAATAGATCTTCTTGGGGGGTGTCCTTGGAGTGATGCTTGTTTGAAGGCTTCGGCGATTTCCATGATGGCCACTGTACCTGACCCATCGTCATCGGCTCCATTGTTGATTTGTCCGTTATGGGTTCCTATGTGATCCAAATGGGCAGAAAGCACGATGTACTCGTTGGGGAATTCTGATCCCTCTATGATGGCGGCTACATTTTCTGTATCGACTGTATTTCCTTTTAATTTCAAAGTCATTTTTTGGAAATAGTGCTCACTTCCCGCTGCAGGGGGAATATTTTGACTGATGTAGTAATCCCTGAGAAAGTCCACGGCTATTTTTTGGCCTTTGGTCCCAGTTTCTCTCCCTCCAAAATAATCGGAGGCATAGACATAGAGATGCTCTTGGAGTTCTTTGTCAGTGATGGTGTTGGCAAAATTGGTGATCAATGAATCTTGACCTTTGAGCGATATGCTAAAGGAAAGGAGTAAAATTAAAAATAAACGAATCATGTTAAGGCTTTTTCTTTTTGGGTGATTTGGAGATTGATGCCGTCCCAAAGGGCTATGCGTCTTTGGAGCGCAGTTTTGGAGGCGGAAATGGCCTCTTCCCATTTAAGGGGGTCTGTACCACAAAGGTTAGTGATCATGTCTAGTGCCATAGGGCCATGGGAGTCCCCATCGACCTCTATATGTCTTTCGAAATAATAAATGATTTGATCGAAATTGTGTTCATTTTCTCGATTCATCCTTTTGATCATGGAAATGAACATGTCTGGAATTAGATCTTCTCTTCCAAAGGTGAAAACTGCAGCGATTTTGTGGGTCTTGCTTTCTTCAATTGTTTGGAAAGTAAAGCGTAAAAAATCGGTTACATAAGAAGGGAGCTCCATCTGTTTTATGATGTCGAAAATATGTTTTCCGTTTTGGAGTTGAGATAATAGGTTTTCAATAACTAGGGTATTTGCACCAATTTGTCGCATGGCATTGAGGTACATTTCGAAATGACTGACCGAATTGCCGTCTTTGTCCAAATCGGTTTCTTCTCCCCATACGATCTCATTGATCAATTTTGCGGCAGAATTATTGACCGGTGGTTGCCAAGGTAGGGTGGTGGTGGTCAAATCCAATTGTAACTTTTTAACCAGTGACATAAAATCCCATACGGCAAAAACATGAGATTCCATGAATGTTTTTAGATCCTCCTTGGCATGAATATTTTCATATAGGGGATGATGGATTAACTGATTTTTTAGGGGCATCAGGTTTTCTTTTAAGCTCTCGATCATTTCTCTTTTCAACTTGTTTCAAAGATAGTTATTTATGCTTTAATTGTTTTTGATCGAGCTCCAACAATTTTATTATTCAATCATTAAAAAAATCGATACAGAACCTTTTTTATTTCTTTTATTTGTCTTAATATTGCCCCTTATTTATAATAAGTCTAATTAAAAACAAAACATATGAATTTTAGAATATTTAATATTTTGACAGCTATACTGTTGAGTATGAGTGCCTTTTCGCAAAAAGCGTCTGATAGCCTATCGACCTATCAAGGTCAAAATTTACTTCAAATCAATGGATATCAAAGAATTTTACAAAATTTGGAAGCAGTTCCTAATGGTATGACTTTTGGAGGTTATGCAGAGGTGTTGTACAATCAGCCAGAATCTGCAAATGGTGAAATTGATGTACAGCGTTTGATTCTACTTTTCGGATACAAATTTGACGATCGTACTCAGTTTGTGACTGAAGTTGAATTTGAACACGTGAAAGAGGTTTATATTGAACAGGCCTTTGTTAATTATGCACTCAGTAATTCATTAAATGTCCGAGCTGGTTTGATGCTGGTTCCTATGGGTATTATCAATGAATACCATGAACCCACTACCTTCAATGGTGTTGAGCGTCCATCAATGGACAATAAGTTAGTTCCTACGACTTGGAGGGAAATTGGAATGGGTTTGTCGGGAAGATCTGATGCATTGTCTTTGAGGTATCAGGCATATATATTTAATGGTTTCCTTTCTCACAATGGAAGTGGAGGCTTGATCAAAGGAAGCAATGGGTTCAGATCGGGAAGGCAAAAAGGTGCTGAATCCGTTTTTAGAACCCCTAATTTGTCTATGAAACTTGATTTTTATGGGGTTAACGGACTGAGGCTTGGCTTGTCTGGATATTTTGGAAAAACACAAGCTGCGAATGAGGTTTTTGATACTTCTGGTAGTACAGTGGGGATGTCTATGTTAGGTCTCGATGCACGTTACAGTTATAGAAGATTTACGGCCAGAGGTCAATACATTACCAGTTCCATAAAAGATGCTTTTCAATACAATCAGTTGACTTCTAAAGATTTGGCTTCAAGCATGGCGGGTTATTATATTGAAAGCGCTTACAACCTTCTACCTATCACCAACAGACAACGTTTATTTGCTTTTGTTCGTTATGAGAATTTTGACACCCATAAATCAGTACCCTCTAATGTTGTTCAAAACCCTTCTTTTCATCGAAAAGAGATTACTACTGGACTGAGTTATCACTTGGCTCCTGGTGCCGTTTTCAAAATTGATTATCAAAATAAATCTACTGCAATCGTAGACAGTAATAAAGGTCAGATCAATATGGGAGTAGGAGTTTGGTTTTAATTTTTATTTTTAATTAAATTTAATCTAAATAAACTTGGAATTTCAAGAATGCACTTTTATATTTGTTAAGAATTTGAGAATATGACCTCTTTGATCACCAATTTTTTCATTGCGCTTATGTGTTTATTGCACACCCCTTTGGATTTTGATGTTTCCAAACTGGTTCAAAAACGTATGCAAAAGGAAATCACTAAAGTTTTTCTTTGTAAAGATTTCGATTTAGAGGAAGTTACAGGAACTCCAGGTTTTCAATTTCAAAACAGTACCTACCTAACCGATCATCAAATCTATAAAATCAACCGATCAGGTGAGTTGTTAGGTTATGCGTTTTTGGGTTCTGCTCCCAGTAAAACCGACACTTTCGAATATTTAATTCTTTTCGATCAGAACTTTATTCAAAAGAAGGCTAAAATTATGGTTTACCGAGAAGACTATGGGGGGGAAATCTCCAGCAATCGATGGTTGTCACAGTTTAAAGACACCACCCTGGGAGAAAAATTTGTGTATGGAGATAACATCAGTGCCATTTCAGGGGCGACCATTTCTGTTAAATCCATGACCCATTCAATCAATTATGTTTACTCCCAGTTACAACGTCAACTGGCAGTGGCTAGCCGATAAAAGATGTCATATCCTTTTTCGATTAAAAATTTGGCACGACCCGTTAAGTCTTTTTTGGGGGTATTCTTGGTGTTACTCTCAATTGGCTATTTTTCGGGCTTGGCTTTTGTTGCTCAAACAGAGGCGACAACCCCAGACGGGATAGAAGAAAACTACAATGGTAATGAGGATCAAGAAGAGCCTCAAGTACTCAAATTCAAAAAGAGCAGTAGAGAGATGCTGACCATTTTTCACACTCATGTATTGTCCATCAGTATGATTTTTTTTATCACAGGAATTTTATTGTGGGGTACTGAACAAAGTGTTTTACGAAAAAAATTATTGAGTATTGAGCCTTTTGTTTCTATACTGGTCACTTTTGGTGGAATTTATCTGATATGGATGGGTTTTACTTGGATCTCCTACATTGTGGTTGTCTCAGGAATATTAATGACACTTTCCTATATCGCAGGTGTAATATTTATTTTTAACGATTTATTAAAAAAGCCGAGTTCGCTGTAATGCGGATAAATTCCGTACATTTACACGCAATTAGTTTCAAAATTAATTGCTTATGATCTCTGACAAATTTATTGGTCAAGGCCTTACATACGACGATGTATTGTTGGTGCCGGCCTTTTCAGAAGTTCTTCCTCGTGAAGTATCCATCGTT
This sequence comes from Bacteroidota bacterium, assembly GCA_009936675.1. Taxonomy (GTDB): domain Bacteria; phylum Bacteroidota; class Bacteroidia; order Flavobacteriales; family Flavobacteriaceae; genus UBA8316. Next base: position 927 of record JAACDY010000052.1, on the reverse strand, counting down.
TCTCGTTTGTCACGAAATATTCGTTTGAATGTCCCCGTGGTTTCTGCGGCCATGGATACTGTAACTGAGAGTCGAATGGCCATTGCCATGGCCCAAGAAGGAGGCATTGGGGTGTTGCATAAAAACATGACCATTGAGGATCAAGCCGATAAGGTAAGAACGGTTAAAAGAGCAGAGTCGGGAATGATCATTGATCCTGTGGTACTGACCATTGATTCCTTTGTCAAAGACGCAAAGGACAATATGTCACACTATAAAATTGGTGGAATTCCCATCGTTGATGACCAAAACCGATTGTTGGGAATCGTCACCAACCGGGATTTGCGATTCGAAAAGAACGATGCTCGACCCATTTCTGAGGTAATGACTTCCAAAAATCTCATTACTGTTAAGGAGGGTACATCTCTAGAGGAGGCAGAGGTCATTCTCCAAAAACACAAAATTGAAAAATTACCAGTCATTGATGCCGACAATATTTTGGTAGGCTTGATTACTTTTCGAGACATCACAAAACACAGGGCCAAACCCAATGCCAATAAAGACGAATTTGGCAGGTTGCGTGTAGCGGCTGCTGTAGGGGTTACTGCCGATTTATTGGAACGTACTTCTGCCTTGGTCAACTCCAACGTGGACGCTGTGGTCATTGATACAGCCCACGGACATACCAAGGGTGTAGCTGCGGCGCTAAAGCTTGTAAAAGATGCTTTTCCAGATTTGGATGTGGTGGTCGGTAACATTGCTACTGCAGCAGCAGCAAAATATTTGGCCGATCTGGGTGCAGATGCTGTCAAAGTGGGTATTGGCCCAGGATCTATTTGTACTACACGGGTGATAGCAGGCGTGGGTTATCCTCAGCTTTCGGCCATTACAGAAGTGTATAAGACCCTTGGAGGGACTGATATACCCATCATTGCCGATGGAGGGATT
>JAACDY010000229.1 GCA_009936675.1 Bacteroidota bacterium | reverse complement strand
GGTATTGGATTGGCTATGGCCATGATTCTTCGATTGGTTTTGTTATTGGGTATTTCGGTATTGATGAGCATGCAATCCACGTTGATAAAATTGGACAATAGTTTTATTCATGCCAATATTTCTGGACAGGCAGTCATCCTGTTTTTGGGAGGGCTGTTCTTGTTGTACAAAAGTACCAAGGAGATTTACGAAAAAGTTGAATTGAAAGCGGATGAAAAAAATCACCTTCAAGGACAGTCGTCACTAACCAAGGCAATTGTTCAAATTACTTTGATCAATCTTGTTTTTTCTGTGGACTCCATCCTAACAGCTTTGGGAATGAGTAACGGAATTCCCTATGCGGGTATGGTTATGGGAATTGCCATTGTAATTTCGGTATTGATTATGATGCTATTTGCTCACCCTGTGGGAAATTTTGTCAATCAACACCCCTCTCTTCAGGTTTTAGGACTTTCTTTTCTATTGTTGATTGGATTTATGCTTTTGGCAGAAGCAGCCCATCTTTCTCATACTCAAATATTGGGCCAAGAAGTGGGGTCTATTCCCAAAGGCTATCTCTATTTTGCCATTGCGTTTTCTCTGGGAGTTGAATTCATCAACATGAAGTTGAGAAAGAAACCAAAGCGGTAATTACAGATTTAATTTGATTTGTGAATCATCGTCCTCATCGCCCTTGAGTTCCTCCTGATCATTGACTTCAATTTCCTCAACCAATTTTTCATCATCATCATCATAAGGCAGTACCTCCTTGAGTTCTATATTTTTCACTTTGTGTTGGGTCAACTGATTTCCCAATGCTTTAAAGCCTTTGACAGCGATAAATTCCTCCGCATTGATTTCCAATGGAGGAATAGGATCTTTATCTCTTGGCTTGACAAAGTTGATGGTGATCAAAGGACGCCAGTCGGTATTGAGGAAAATCAATTCCCCTCCCTCTTTGATGAATCGGTCTTCTCTTGACTCACTTTCAATATGAAATCTCTTGATAAAGTAACGCTGTTTTTCATTATCAAAATACACTGAAGTAATGGGCTTATTGGGTTTCCACTTTTCAATACAAATCAATTTTTCATCGAAATGCAAGGTCATTTCAGGGATGACCACCTTTGCATCTCCATCTTTGTTGATCAACAATATTTTGTCTTCCCCTTTGAAGGCACCCAAAAGCTCTCCTCGCTCATCGGTATTGAGTCTTTTGATGGTGGGATCAAACCAAATTTTTCTTGGTTTGAGGGTGGATACGCCCTTTTCTTTAAGTTCTACCCTGAGGATATTGTATTTGGTGACAGTATTTCCCCTCACCCCTCTGCCTTTGATTTGTAAATCGGCAAAATCCAAATCCCATTTTAGTTTCTTCACGTTTCCTGTATTTCGTAAAAGAATGGTCACCACTTCTGCCTCACCGTTGGGATTGGCTGTAAAATACAAAACGTTGGAACCTGGACTGCCCTGTGTCATTTCATATACTTTGTCACGGGTAATTCCTTTGACCGCAAATCTTTTGATAAAGGCACTTCCTTTTTTGCCATCCTTGTAGATCATGTTGTAGATGGTACGGGTATCATTTTTCTTAAAAATAGCCGCATGTATGACATCTTTGCCTACAAAAACCTTACTGTCCACCCTAACCACTTGCATTTTTCCTTCTCTGGTAAAGACAATGACATCGTCAATGTCCGAACAGTCGCAAAGGTATTCGTCTTTTTTTAAGGAAGTTCCGATAAAGCCTTCTTCTCGGTTGAGGTAAAGCTTCTGATTTCTTACCACCACCTTTCTGGCATCTACATCATCAAAAATTCTGATTTCAGATTTTCGTTCCCTTCCTTTTCCGTAGGTTTTGATGAGATGTTTAAAGTAATTGATGGCATAATCCACCAAATGGGCCAAATGATTTTTCACTTCGGCAATATCACCTTCTAAGGCTTCTATTTTTTGCTGAGCCTTGTCAATGTCGAATTTAGAAATACGTTTGATCCTAATTTCTGTCAATTTGACCAAGTCTTCCTCTACAACAGCTCTTTTGAGGATCGAAATATGAGGCTCAAGTCCTTTGCGAATGGCTTCTAGCACACCCTCCCAAGTATTTTCCTCTTCAATGTGTCGGTAAAGTCTGTTTTCAATAAAAATCCGCTCCAAAGAGGCATGGTGCCACTGATTTTCCAACTCTTCCAATTGTACTTCCAACTCTTTTTTGAGCAAGGTCACCGTATGGTCTGTAGAAAGCGTAAGCATTTCGCTCACACCAATAAAATGAGGTTTATTGTCGATGATCACACAACCCAAGGGTGAAATCGAACTTTCGCAATCCGTAAATGCATATAGGGCATCGATGGTCTTATCGGGTGAAATCCCATTGGGCAGATGAATGATGATTTCTACATTGGCAGCAGTATTGTCCTCAATTTTTTTGATCTTAATCTTACCCTTTTCATTGGCTTTAAGGATGTTATCAATTAAGCCTGATGTGGTCGTACCATAGGGGATTTCATTGACAACCAAAGTGTTTTTATCCAACTGGCTGATCTTGGCTCTGACCCTAACCTTACCTCCTCTATTACCGTCATTATACCCTTGAATATCTATGATTCCCCCAGTCTGAAAGTCGGGATAGAGTTTGAACTTTTTTCCTTTTAAATGCTGGATACTGGCATTGAGAAGTTCCACAAAGTTATGAGGAAGTATTTTGGTAGAAAGCCCTACCGCAATTCCCTCTGCCCCTTGTGCCAAAAGCAGCGGAAATTTAACTGGTAAATGAACAGGCTCTTTTTTTCTCCCGTCATAAGATAACTGCCAATCAGTGACTTTTGGGCTGAATACAACTTCAAGGGCAAACTTGGACAATCGTGCTTCGATGTATCGGGAAGCTGCCGCCCGGTCTCCGGTGAGGATGTTCCCCCAGTTTCCCTGGGTATCGATCAACATTTCCTTTTGACCGATTTGCACCATGGCATCGGCAATACTGGCGTCTCCGTGGGGGTGATATTGCATGGTATGCCCTACAATATTGGCCACTTTATTGTAACGACCATCGTCTAAATCCTTCATGGAATGAAGGATACGACGCTGAACAGGTTTTAGTCCGTCATAGATTGCTGGGACAGCCCGTTCCAAAATGACATAAGAAGCATAGTCAAGAAACCAGTCCTTGTACATACCGGTAACTTTGACAAGGGAATCCCCATCATTGATCCCATCTGGTATTTTTTCGTGCTCTAAATCATCCATGCATTACACCATTTCTTCGGCTACATCCAGTTCAACTTTTAGATTATCAATGATAAACTTTTGACGATCCTGTGTGTTTTTTCCCATGTAGAACTGCAATAAATCATCGGTTGTAGTTGATTTATCGAGCATTACGGGATCTAAACGAATGTCTTCACCAATAAAAAATTTAAACTCATCTGGTGAAATTTCACCCAAGCCTTTAAAACGTGTGATTTCTGGTTTTCCACTTAATTTTGTAATGGCCTCTTTTCTTTCTTTTTCGCTGTAACAGTAAAATGTTTGCTTTTTGTCTCTCACCCTAAACAGGGGCGTTTGTAAAATGTACAAATGTCCTTCTTTTATCAACTCGGGAAAAAATTGAAGAAAAAAAGTGATGAGTAACAAACGTATGTGCATGCCATCAACGTCAGCGTCAGTGGCGATCACAATGTTGTTGTATCTCAAATCTTCCATGCTTTCCTCGATATTGAGTGCAGCCTGAAGCAAGTTAAACTCTTCGTTTTCGTAAACAATTTTTTTGGTCATCCCGTAGGTGTTGAGGGGTTTACCTCTGAGACTGAATACGGCTTGAGTATTGACATCTCTGGATTTGGTAATGGAACCACTGGCAGAATCTCCCTCGGTAATGAAAATGGTAGATTCCAAACGACGGTCTTTTTTAAGATCGCCCAAATGAACCCTACAATCTCTGAGTTTTTTGTTGTGGAGACTGGCTTTTTTGGCCCTTTCTTTTGCGAGTTTACGAATGCCCGAAAGTTCTTTTCTTTCCTTTTCGGCTTGTAAAATCTTACGCCGTATGGCCTCGGCTGTTTCAGTATTTTTGTGTAAAAAATTATCGAGTTGAGTGCCTAAAAAGTCATTGATATAGGCACGGACCGAGGGCATTTTTTCTCCCATTTCGGTCGATCCCAACTTGGTTTTGGTTTGAGATTCAAAAACAGGTTCCATGACCTTGATGCTGATGGCAGATATAATGGACTTCCGTATGTCGGAGGCATCAAAGTTTTTTCCAAAATGTTCTCTGACAGTCTTGACCAAAGCCTCACGAAAAGCGGCTTGATGGGTTCCCCCTTGGGTGGTGTTTTGTCCGTTGGCAAAAGAGTGATATTCTTCACTATACTGTGATCGACTGTGGGTAATGGCCACTTCAATATCCTCCCCCTTTAGGTGAATGATGGGATACAACAGGTCGGAGGCATTGGTTTGATCCTCCAATAAATCTTTGAGCCCATTTTCGGAAAAGAATTTTACCCCATTAAGGTCAATGGTCAAACCCGGATTGAGGTAAACGTAGTTTTTGAGCATGCGCTCAACGTATTCCAAACGGTATTTGTAATTTTTGAAAATACTTGTATCAGGTTCAAACAACACTTGTGTGCCCCTTCTCTTGGAACTAGAAGTTACAGGCTCTTCTTGGATGAGATTTCCGTATTCAAAAACAGCGTTGGTCGTCTGGTTGTCTCTAACAGAAACTACCTTAAACATTGAGGAAAGGGCATTGACAGCCTTGGTTCCCACACCATTCAGTCCCACAGATTTTTTGAATGCTCTGGAATCGTATTTTCCACCTGTGTTCATTTTAGAAACCACATCCACTACTTTTCCCAAAGGAATTCCTCGACCATAGTCTCTTACGCTGACGATACTGTCTTTAATAACAATTTCGATGGTTTTTCCTGCACCCATCACAAACTCATCGATACAATTGTCGAGTACTTCTTTTAGAAGAATGTAAATGCCATCATCTGGAGAAGAACCATCTCCTAATTTTCCAATATACATCCCAGGCCGCATGCGGATATGTTCCTTCCAATCGAGTGAACGAATGTTCTCTTCTGTGTATTGAGTTTGTTTGGCCATAAAGTCACTGCTAATTTATAATTTGAAGGCCAATTTTTCAGTTCAAAGAAGTCAAAGAAATTAACAAAATACAATCTTCGATTGTTGAGAAGTTTCAATATCATCAATTGTTCATAGGCTTTTTAAAAAGAATTATTTTTAGATTGCCAAATAAAAAT
>JAACDY010000051.1 GCA_009936675.1 Bacteroidota bacterium | reverse complement strand
GTTAACCGATGTAGAATCTTTCTCTGTATTGGAACCTTTGGCCGATGGTTTTAGAAACTACATGAAAAAGCAGTATGATATAGACGCAGAAAAGTTATTGATTGACAAAGCGCAATTGATGACATTAACGGCTCCAGAGATGACTGCTTTGGTAGGTGGAATGAGGGTACTGAATACCAATTTTGGCGGTTCCAAAAACGGTGTTTTGACCCATCGTCCAGAAACCCTAAGCAATGATTTCTTTGTTAACTTACTTGACATGAATACCACTTGGGAAGCAACCGACGAAAGCGAAAATGAATTTCAGTGTCGCGATCTGACAACCGGTGAGATCAAGTGGACCGGAACAAGAGTCGATCTGATCTTTGGTTCCAACAGTGAGTTGCGTGCCATAGCTGAAGTTTATGGTTGTGCCGATGGTGAAGAAAAATTTATCAAAGATTTTGTGGCAGCATGGAGTAAAGTGATGAACCTAGATCGATTTGATTTGGCATAGGACTACCTAATCACTTCATAAAGTTAAAACCCCGAGCCAATTGTGGTCTTGGGTTTTTTTTAGACCGGGGATTGAAGATGAATTTGTATTTTTGTTAGATAAGCACAGTTCATGGCCAAAAAGCGTTCCCGTACCCGCGTTCCTGTATTTTCGGAAGAAAAAAAACACCGCATCAGAAGAAGACAAATTCTTTTGGGAAGTTTTTTGCTGATGCTGGGATTTTTGATGACCATCTCCTTTGTTTCTTTTTTGTTTAACCACCAAACGGATCAAAGCACCTTAGAGGTCTTTTTTGAAAGGGAAGTCCAATCCCAAAATCTTTTGAATAAAATCGGTGCCTTAGGAAGTCACTTTTTTATTTACCAACTTTTTGGAATCGCTGCTTTTGTCTTTCCCTATCTATTGGCTTATACTGGTTACTTACATTTCTTTGACCGCGACAGAAAACACCTGCTCGGCCACTATAGTTGGGCATTGCTCTATTTGATGTGCTTGTCTGTTTTTTTTGGGTTTTACCATATGGATTCTCCTTTGTTGGGTGGATTGGTTGGTTTTGAAATCAATAGCTTCTTGGTAGCTTATATGGGCAATGTGGGAGTAGCAGGGTTACTCCTGTTTTCAATGATTGCCATATTGGTTTTACAATGGCAATTGACCCCTGAAAAAATCTTGATGTTTTTCCGTTCACAATTCAAAAATGAGGAAACCCCTGCTGTCGTTGGTGTTGAAAATAGCCTTGATTTGGAAATTGGTGATTTTGTAGAAAAATCCATTCCTAAAACCCCGGTAGAGCCTGCCGATCCCATAGAAGTTGAAAAACCATTAGAGGAGGAAGAAGTTACCATGGAAGTAGAGACCTATAAAGAAGAAGAAAATTTGACGGACAACTTGGCCCAATCTTTGGTGGAGAAACACGGTTTTTTCGATCCTAAATTGGAATTGAGCAAATACCGTTTTCCCATCCACGACCTTCTTAAAGATTATGGTGAAAGTACCATTACCATAGATCAGGAGGAGTTGGAATTGAATAAAAATAAAATCGTAGATACCCTCAAGAATTACAACATCGGTATCTCAAAAATAAAAGCCACTGTTGGGCCTACAGTAACCCTTTATGAGATCGTCCCAGATGCTGGAATCAGAATTTCCAAAATCAAAAACCTGGAAGACGATATTGCTCTATCTCTAGCGGCATTGGGCATCAGAATCATTGCTCCCATTCCAGGAAAAGGAACCATCGGAATAGAAGTCCCCAACCAAAAGCCAAGTATAGTTTCCATGCGATCTGTAATTACCTCTAATAAATTTCAGACAGCAGAGATGGAACTGCCTGTGGCCTTGGGAAAAAATATCAGCAACGAAACTTTTGTTGTGGATTTGACCAAAATGCCCCACCTGCTTATGGCGGGAGCAACAGGACAAGGTAAATCCGTGGGGTTGAACGCCGTTCTAACCTCTTTACTCTACAAAAAACATCCTGCCGAAATCAAATTTGTCTTGGTTGACCCCAAAAAAGTAGAGCTTAATATATACAGTAAAATCGAACGCCATTACTTGGCCAAACTACCCGATACAGAAGATGCCATCATTACAGACAACACCAAGGTAATTCACACCCTCAATTCGCTCTGTATAGAAATGGACAATCGTTATGAATTGCTCAAAAATGGAATGTGTCGTAACCTCAAGGAATACAATCAAAAATACCGGGAGCGAAAATTAAATCCTGAAGACGGGCATAGCTTCTTGCCCTACATCGTATTAGTCGTTGATGAATTCGCCGACTTGATCATGACCGCTGGGAAAGAGGTTGAGACCCCTATCGCTCGATTGGCTCAATTGGCACGAGCAGTTGGGATTCACCTGATTATCGCCACCCAAAGACCCTCTGTCAATGTCATTACGGGTATCATCAAGGCCAACTTCCCCGCCAGAATTGCTTTTAGGGTGACTTCAAAAATAGATTCTCGTACCATTTTGGATTCCGGAGGGGCAGATCAATTGATCGGACGTGGAGATATGCTCTACACTCAAGGTAACGATTTAACACGAATCCAATGTGCTTTTGTGGATACCCCCGAAGTCCAAAAGATTTCAGACTATATCGGATCTCAAATGGGCTATGCCAGTGCTTATGAATTACCCGAATATGTGGATGAAAATACCAGTAGCCTCGACCTTGACCCCTCCGACCGAGACGATCTTTTTAGGGAGGCAGCAGAGGTGATCGTTACGGCCCAGCAGGGGTCTGCATCTCTGCTTCAAAGAAAACTCAAACTGGGGTATAATCGTGCAGGAAGAATTATTGATCAAATGGAAGTGGCCGGAATCGTAGGTCCTTTTGAAGGAAGTAAGGCGAGACAAGTACTGATTTCCGATTTAAATGCACTCGATGCACTTTTGAACAACCAAGATGCATAAATTTGCCATATGAAATTTAAAAATTACCTACTGTTTATCTTTATTGGAATCGCAACACATCTGTGGGCCCAAACCTCTGTTGAGGCCCAAAAATTGTTGGAGCTAGCATCCAAGCAAATGGAAAGTTATGACAATATTGAATTTGAATTCAGTTATGTACTTAACAACCGTATGGAACAAATCAATCAGGAGAGTTCTGGAAAGGTCACAGTAGCAAATGAGAAATACAAATTAAATTTTCTGGATGCCATACAGCTATTTGACGGTAAGGCACTCTATACCATTGTTCCCGAAAATGAAGAAATCACCGTCACCCAAGCAGAAGAAGAGGAGGATTTTGGAATCAATCCCAAGGAATTATTACAATTTTATAAAGAAGGTTACGATTACCACTGGGACATCAGTCAAAAGGTTAAAGGAAAAAACATTCAATTCGTTAAATTAATTCCCACACAAGATGATGTGGACATTCAATCCCTATTGGTGGGGATAGACACCCAACGAAACCATATTCACAAACTGATTGAAGTGGGAGACAATGGAACCATAACAACACTCACCATCAACAATATGAGCGTAGACAGTTCCTTACCCGATAGCTTTTTCGTTTTTAACGAAGCCGATTATCCCAATTATTACATCAATAATTAGTGTGTTGAAAATTCTAGATCGCTATATTATCCGCCAATATCTAATTCGCCTGCTCAGTGTTTTTGCCATTTGTATGCTGATTTTTGTGGTGCAAACCTTTTGGTTATACATAGATGATCTCGCTGGTAAAGGTCTTGATTTTGAAACCATTTTTAAATTCTTGATTTACTTTACTCCCAAGTTGGTACCCATCGTTCTCCCCCTTTCGATATTATTGGCCTCCCTGATGACCTTTGGCAATCTTGCTGAGAATTATGAGTTTGCTGCAATGAAATCTACGGGAATTTCCCTAATTCGCTGTATGACAGGTTTGTTTTTGGTTCACATTGCCGTTGGAGTAGGAAGTTTTTATTTTTCCAATCATTTAATTCCTTACGGTGAAGTAAAATCTTATAACCTGAGAAGAAACTTGGCCAAGTTAAAACCTGCCATCGCCATTAGAGAGGGTATTTTTAATGACTTGGGACAAATGAGCATCAAGGTAAGGCGTAAATATGGTGATGATGAAAGATTACTCGAGGATGTTATCATTCATGAAAAAACCGATGATTATAAAAATCGTATTGTCATCAAAGCCCAAAATGGAGAATTAAAAAGTAAAACCACCGATGCAACTCTTCAACTGGTCTTGTATGACGGAAATCGTTACGAAGAAATTGCAGGTAAAAATTATGAAGAGCGAATGCGGTTTCCCCACGCCAAGGTTCATTTTGAGGAATATGTGATGAATATTGATTTGTCTAAGTTCAACAATGTAGATCTGACCGAGGAAAATTATACCTCTACCTACAAAATGCAAAAAGTGAATCAACTCAAAGTAAGCATCGATACCTTGGAACGAGATTTTGGGACTCAAAGAAAAGTATTTAGCGAAAACTTTAATAAAAAACATTACACTACACAGATCAAACCCATTGAAGATCTAGAGGATTATGTTTCTGATTCGCTCATAAAGGCCAATATTCTAAACATCATCAAAACAGATAATGATTGGAGGTTAAATCAGATTATAGAGCGATCTAAAAGTGATGTTTTAGGAATTTTAAGAAGTCTGGAAAATAAAAAACGAACTTTTTTTTATTTCCAAAAAGTAATCAACCTTCACAAAATGATCATGTTAGAGAAATTTACCTTGATTTTTTCTTGCGTTTTTCTGTTCTTGATTGGGGCCTCACTGGGAGCCATTATTAAAAAAGGAGGTTTGGGCTTACCTTTGGTATTGTCAGTCTTGATCTTTTTATCCTATCATTATATCGGAATCTTTGCAAAAAATGCCGCTGAGGACAACAGTATTAATCCAATTTTGGCCAGTTGGATTTCTACAATGATATTGGCACCATTTGCCTTTTATTTGACCAAAAGAGCTTCCTCAGATGAAGGGTTTGTGAATTTGGACTTTATTACGGTTCCCATTCAAAAAATATATTCCAAATACATAGGGCCAAAATCATAAAAATTTATGTCAAAAACATCACTGAATAGTATCGAGGAAGCCATCGCATCCATCAAAAGAGGAGAAATCATCATAGTTGTTGACGACGAAGATCGAGAGAATGAAGGGGATTTTGTAGCCGCAGCTGAGGTAATTACTCCAGACAAAATCAATTTTATGGCCACCCATGGAAGAGGTCTGATTTGTACTCCGCTCACCGAAAAAAAATGTAAAAAATTAAAATTGGATCGAATGGTAAGCTCAACTTCAGATCCAATGGACACCGCATTTACTGTTTCGGTCGACTACCGAGGCAACGATGTCACCACAGGGATTTCTGCCGCTGATCGTTCCAAAACCATCGGTGCAATGATCGATAAAAAAACCCGTGCCATTGACCTGACCCGACCAGGCCATGTATTTCCTTTGATTGCCAAAGACGGTGGCGTTTTACGTCGTACTGGACATACAGAAGCTGCGATTGATTTTGCACGTTTGGCGGGCTTCGAACCCGCAGGTGTAATTGTAGAGATCATGAATGAGGACGGAACCATGGCTCGACTTCCAGAACTCCTGAAAGTGGCTCAAAAATTTGATCTGAAAATTGTGTCAATTGAAGATTTGGTCGCTTATCGCATGCAACACGACAGCTTGATCGAAAAAAAGAGCGATTTTCAAGTGGAAACTCGCTTTGGTCTGTTCCGATTAAGGGCTTATCAACAGACTACCAATCAACAGATCCATTTGGCACTGACCAAAGGCAGTTGGGAAGAAGACGAAGCTGTATTGACACGTATCAATTCCCTGAGAATTAGCAATGATGTTTTGAGCATGTTAACAGGGGAAATCACCAAAGGCTTGGATGATATTTTTTCTTTGATCAACCAAGTTGAAAAAGGAGCCGTTATTTTTATCAACCAACAACAATCCTCAGAAAATCTTTTATCAAGAATTCAAAAGCTCAAAGGGATGCAACAAAAAGGAGAGGTTGACAAAGCTCCTCCCATCGTAATGGACAGTAGAGATTTTGGAATTGGTGCGCAAATATTACACAATCTTAAAATCAAAAAACTGAACTTGATCAGCAATTCCAGTAAAATGCCCAGAGTGGGGATCACAGGTTATGGTCTTGAAATCGTGGGTTATGTCAATTATTAAAGCAGTTGACCCTCTTCTTATATTTTATCTGAAAAATCGATGGATTCAAAATCAATAAATATTATATTTGCAGCCCGAGGAGAAATGGCAGAGTGGTCGAATGCGGCAGTCTTGAAAACTGTTGAGGGTCACACCTCCGGGGGTTCGAATCCCTCTTTCTCCGC
>JAACDY010000228.1 GCA_009936675.1 Bacteroidota bacterium | reverse complement strand
GGTTGATGGGATGAGTCCCAATGGAATCATAAACGCAGATACTCCTGTGATGGATGAGTTGATGGCCAATGGCTCATATACCCTAAATGCCCGAGGTGTCCTCCCAACCTCGAGTAGTACCAATTGGGCCTCAATGGTCTCGGGAGCGGGACCTGAACAACACGGCATCACTTCTAATGGTTGGGAGAGGGATGAACATACTTTGCCAGCGGTAATTCAAGGAGAAGAGGGAATATTCCCAACCATTTTTAGCCTAGCACGAAAACAAAGACCTGAGTTGGAAATGGGAGCCATTTATACATGGGGTGGTTTTGGACGTTTGATTGAAAGAAGCCTGTTGGATTATGATGTTACTGAGAAGAGTGACGAAATGACTGTGGAAAAGGCAATCGATTACATCAAGACAAAAACGCCCGATTTTCTATTTATACACCTTGACGAGGTGGATCATGTAGGTCATAGTTTGGGACACAAGACCTCCCACTTTTATGATGCGGTGGCGCATATTGATCAGCAAATAGGGCAGATAATACAATCCACTAAAGAGGCTGGAATTTATGACAAAACGACCTTTATCATCTCTGCGGATCACGGTGGAATGGGTTTTGGTCATGGGGGAGAAACTGAGGATGAAATTGAGATACCTTTTATCATTTTCGGAAAGGGGATCAAGAAGAATTATTTGATCAAAAATCAGGTTTACACCTACGACAATGCGGCTACAGCGGCTCTTTTATTGGGTTTAGATCAGCCACAAGCATGGATAGGGAGACCGGTAAAAACAGCTTTTAATGGGATTCCCGAACCTGAATTTCAAAACCAAAAAATAAAAATCCCTGCTCCAACGATTTATCCAAAAGCCAGTTTGTACGATGTGGCCGGTGGTCTGTATATCGATCAAAAAGCTGAGGTGCTAATCGAGTCCAGAGGTGATGCAGAGATCAGATATACTACCGATGGATCAATACCCACCAAAAATGCTGAATTATACAAAGGTAAATTTTCGCTAACCGAAACTACCGTTGTGATGGCCAAAGCACTCAAAGGAGCACATCAAGAAAGTAAAGCTTCAAAGACTGATTACAGAATACTAAATTCTACTTCCAATAATGGGATTCGTTATCACTACTATGAGAGTAAAACAGATATGAATTTCTTGCCCAATTTCGATCAAATGAAGCCTGTAAAGTCAGGAAAGACCTATCAGTTCAGAATTGATAGTATCAACCAAGTAAAATACCAATTTGGAATTCAATTCACTTCATCCATCAAAATTGAAAGCAGCGGGGAATATCATTTTTATCTTCTCTCCGATGACGGCAGTCGACTCTACATCAACGATGCGTTGGTAGTGGACAATGATGGAGGACATGGAGCCATTGAAAGAAAGGGAAGTATAACACTACAACCGGGATTTCATAAAATTACCTTGGATTATCACAATCAACAGGGAGGAGCGTGGTTAGATGCCTTTTATAAAGGGCCGGGCATTCCCAAACAAATTATTCCACCACACATTTTGTTTTTAAAGAAATGAACCACTATTTGCCAAACTTATATTTTAGCCTACATCGGAAGGTATTCGAAGTGTCCCAACCGAATCTATAGGTAATTTTTTTTATCTTGTAATCAATTGCAAAGGCAGTATTCATGGGCTCATTGAACCAAAATTCTTTTTGAACCCACAATTTATATTTCTCAAAGTTAATGATCAGTCGTGGCTCAAGTGTTGTTTGACTTTTTTCCAATTTATGATGAAGAGGAATACTGATTACCATTCTTTGATTAACCGTTAAGTTTAATCGATAAGTAAATCTGTTCTCATCTAATCGGGTTCTATGTCTTGACTCAAATCCTTTGTAAAAAAAAGAAAAATAGGAATTGCCATTGGTCCTGGCTTCAAATCCTACAGACTGTGCACAGAGGAGACTTGTTAAAAAAAACAAACCAAAAAATAAGTAGTATTTCATATGAAATCCGGGGGTTATACTTTAAACTGGTATCAAACAGTTATTTTAACACCAGAGCTATGATTTTATGAAATAGATCATAGTTATTGTAGACTCCTTGAAAATTTTGAGAATAAGGACCATAAGCAAAAACAGGCACCATCATACCCGTGTGATCGTGAGTTGCAAAGGAACCTTCTAGGGTGTTGTTGTCCAGATTTCCAGACAAAATACTTAGGCCAGAAGTCTCATGATCGGCAGTGATCAAAACCAATGTGTTTTTATTTTGATCGGCAAACTTAATTGCTTCCCCAATGGCCAAATCAAAATCTATGACTTCCTTGATCAATTTAGGAAATTGATTTTCATGGCCATACCAATCAATTTGAGCCCCCTCTACCATCAGGAAAAATGGTTTTTGTTTGTTGTTGAGAAAATTGATTCCTTTTGAGGTAGCCTTTGAAAGAATATTTCCTCTCAGATCTACACTTGGGACATCTTTTTCAGATATAAAATGACCAACTCTCTCTTTTCTACTGTTTTCTAACTCATTGATATCATCACATAAATAAAATTTTTCTTGTAATTCTAACATATTAAAGCTCAGAGCTCCTCCTCCAACAAATAATGAGAGCTTACTGTTGAGGAGGTCTTTGACCATCCCATTTTTTTCAGATCGATCCTTCCGATGCGCATAGAAAGATGCAGGAGTGGCTCCAGTGATTTCGTCACTGGTGATGCATCCCGTAACAAAACCATTTTCGGATAATATTTCAGTGATGTTTTTTTTGACTCCATATTGAGCATCCAATCCAATGGCTCTATTCTTGGTTTTTTCTCCTATAGCGATGGCTGTAGCTGCCGCCGCAGAGTCTGTAGTAAAATCGTCAGCAGATTGGGTTTTAATAAGACCAATGATTTGCAGTTGGGTGAGCGTTAGTGCTCCTCCATTAATGAGG
>JAACDY010000050.1 GCA_009936675.1 Bacteroidota bacterium | reverse complement strand
CGACGCAGTAAATTTTCTTAATTCTGCCATTGGTTCAAAAGCCATTTCCTTTAGAAACATAATGATCTTTGCGAGTTTGGGAATTGCTTTGGGAGCCTTATTTTCAAGTGGTATGATGGAAGTGGCTCGTAAGGGAATTTTCAATCCCGGGGCCTTTAATTTTGAGGAAATCATCTATATTTTTATGGCGGTGATGATGACCGATATACTGTTGTTGGATTTCTTCAACACCCTGGGAATGCCAACTTCTACAACAGTATCAATCGTCTTTGAATTGTTGGGTGCCGCTGTGGTCATGTCGCTGATCAAAATATTTTCAGATTCGGGCAATCTTATGGAGTTGTCTACCTACATTAATACAGAGAAGGCGACTCAAATTATTTTGGGAATTTTGCTCTCTGTTATTATTGCTTTTACCGTTGGAGCTTTGGTTCAATGGCTCTCCAGAGCCATTCTCACACACGATTTTCTTCATAAATCCAAATTGATCAATGCCCTTTTTGGAGGAATTTCGCTTGCGGCCATCAGTAATTTTATCCTGATTAAAGGGATCAAAGGAACGCCTTATGCTGGGATTGAATATGACTTTCTCGAGGGTATGACCATCAACGCCTTCCTCGAAGTCAATGCCTTTTTGGTCAACCTTTCCAGTCTTTTGTTTTGGTATTTGTTTTCTTATATTTTAATGAAAGTATTTAAACTAGATATTTATAAGCTTATTATTGGTGTTGGAACTTTTGCTCTGGCATTGGCTTTTGCGGGCAACGACTTGGTCAACTTTATTGGCGTTCCCGTAGCAGCTTTCCAGTCTTATGAAGCTTGGGTTAGTTCTGGGATAGCTGCAACAGAGTTCAGCATGAGCGTGCTTTCGAAAAAAGTTCCCACTCCAACTATTTTTCTTTTGGTTTCAGGGTTGATTATGGTATTGACTTTGTGGTTTTCTTCGAAAGCCAAAAAAGTCGTCAAGACTTCACTCGATCTCTCCGATCAGAATGATATTAAAGAGCGTTTTCGCCCCAATTTTTTATCCAGACTATTGGTTCGTTTTTTTGTAGGCCTTAATCAATATTTTTCTAATCTTTTTCCAACGGCCATTTCCAAAAAAATCAGTGGGGCATTCGAGATTACTGTTGACAGGTCAGTGGCCAAAGATCCCAATGCCCCTTCTTTCGATACCCTAAGAGCCTCCATTAATCTAACCGTAGCAGCCATTCTGATTTCTATAGCCACCTCCCTCAAGCTGCCATTATCAACAACCTATGTTACCTTTATGGTGACCATGGGTACTTCATTGGCTGATCGAGCTTGGGGAACAGAAAGTGCAGTCTACCGTGTAGCAGGAGTGATCAATGTTATTGGAGGTTGGTTTTTTACTGCCCTAAGTGCCTTTTTGTTTTGTGGAGGGATTGTTTATCTCATTCATTTGGGTGGATTTACGGCCATTCTTGTGATTCTGGGCATTATACTCCTATTGATTTCCAGAAATTTTATCAGTCACAGAAGAGAAAGTAAAGTAAGACAACAAGGGAAACTCTTCAGTCCTCAAAGCGATCCCTACAAAGGAATTATTGAGGAAAGTGTTATGAATATTGCCAATGTGATTGGAAACACTTACGAGATTTATGCTTCTATCATAAGAGGTTTATCCAACAACGATTTGAGAACCCTTTCCAACGCCAAAAAGAACGCTGATGAACTGTTTGATGAGGTCAATGATATGAAAAACGGCATCTATTATTTCCTCAAGCGCATTAAAGAAACTAGTGTGCCTGCCACCCGTTTCTATATTTCTTTGTTGGGTTTAATGTCAGATCTTATCGAAGACCTGATCTACATTTCCAACGAAAGTTATAAACACATTAACAACAATCACAGTCCTCTTAAGGCTCAACAGATCGATGATCTCAATGAGATTTTTCAGTCTCTTTCTTCAGTTTTTAAAGAAGGTATTGAAGCTTTTAACTTGCAATTCAGTGATAAGGAGTTCAACGAGGTTTTAATACAAAAGAAGGAAAATTTTGATTTGTTAAATCAAAA
Organism: Bacteroidota bacterium; assembly: GCA_009936675.1. Taxonomy (GTDB): domain Bacteria; phylum Bacteroidota; class Bacteroidia; order Flavobacteriales; family Flavobacteriaceae; genus UBA8316. Next base: position 9,911 of record JAACDY010000050.1, on the reverse strand, counting down.
AATAGACGATCAGATTCTCAGGATTGAATCAGAAACGAGTCCTAAAAATACTGCACTTTACTTTAATATTTTGATACGGACAAAAGACCTTATTCTTCACAAATTTGATTTGGTAGAAGAATTTTATAGTGTAAATAAGAAAGTTAAATCTTGAGTGTGACTTTCGATTGAGTGTAATTAGTTGTTTTTGGCGATCATTTTTCTCTCGCTATTGTTCCACTCCAATACATTGACTATTTTATTGTTTTCGTATATCACTTCGATCAAATCATCTTGATTCCAAAAAAACCATTGGCCAGTTTTCAAGCCTGATTGATAAGTACCCATAGCTGTTTTTTTACCGGAGGGTTGGTAGCTAATCCAATTGCCATGTCGTTTATTGTCCTTAAAAAAGCCAGTTTGGGCAATAGCTCCATTGTCATGATAAAAAACTGCTTTGGTAAGTTCACCTTGTTTTTCAAATTTAGGTTCGGTGCTGTCTTGTGCGTTCAATACGAACGAAAACAAGATCAATATTATGGCTATATTTTTCATAATTCAATGTTCTAACTACGTTACTAAGGTACACAAACGTTTACTAAAAATAAACATTTAGTTAACATTAAATTTACAGTAAAGACATAACTACCTTATATACAGTTAAATATACCGAATAAAAAAACGCTTATTTAATCATAAATAAGCGTTTTAAGGAGTGAAAATGTGTTATGAGCCACACATTAGACAATCATCATCTTCACTTTTTTTGGACTGTTCTAACATCTGTTTTAACTCGGCTGGGGTCAGTGGTTCTACAGCAGTCGCAGGATTATTTTGAGTACTTTTTCCCACAGCAGCAACGGCGGTTGAAGTAGCAGTTATGGGTTCGGTTGCGATGGGAGTGTGGTCGGTTTCAGCTGTTTTTGTTTTTGCAGCTTTGGCGTTGTCCAATGTAAATTTAATGGCATCAACAGCAGATTTTGTTCTCAGATAATACATTCCTGTTTTGAGGCCCGACTTCCACGCATAAAAGTGCATGGAGGTCAATTTTGCCATAGTCGCACCTTCCATAAATAAATTTAGGGATTGAGATTGATCAATAAAATAACCCCTGTGTCGGGACATATCAATAATGTCTTTCATACTCATTTCCCAAACGGTTTTGTACAGCTCTTTGATGTCCTCTGGTATACCTTTAATGTGTTGTATGGATCCATTGGCCTGCATCAATTCTTGTTTCATGTCTTCGTTCCATAAACCGAGATTGACCAAGTCTTCCAGTAGGTGTTTATTGACTACAATAAATTCTCCAGACAAGACCCTTCGGGTATAAATATTTGAAGTATAAGGCTCAAAGCACTCGTTGTTTCCAAGAATTTGAGACGTTGATGCTGTAGGCATTGGTGCTACCAAGAGCGAGTTTCTTACACCGTGTTTCTTTACACTTTTTCGCAAGTCTTTCCAATCCCATCGTCCACTGAGTTCTTCATCTTTAATTCCCCAAAGGTTGTATTGAAACTCTCCTTTTGCCATGGGTGACCCTTTGTATGTTTTGTAGGGACCGTCTTTTTCTGCTTCTTCAACAGAAGCTGTTACTGCGGCAAAGTATAGGGTTTCAAAAATTTCTTGATTAAGGGATTTGGCTTCTTCACTGGTAAATGGCAACCTCAGTTTGATGAAAGTATCCGCCAATCCTTGAACACCTAAACCTACGGGGCGATGTCTCATGTTGGAGTTTTCGGCCTCTTTCACTGGGTAATAGTTGCGGTCAATGACGCGGTTGAGGTTTTTGGTAACACTCTTAGTTACATTGAACAATTCCTCGTGATTGAACTTACCGTCTTCTACAAACATTGGAAGTGCAATGGAGGCTAAATTACAGACCGCTATTTCGTCCTCAGAGGTATATTCTAAGATTTCGGTACAGAGGTTAGAAGAACGTATGGTTCCCAGATTTTTCTGATTGGACTTTCTGTTGGCAGCGTCTTTGTATAACATGTAGGGAGTTCCCGTTTCAATTTGAGATTCCAAAATTTTATCCCAAAGTTCCCGTGCTTGGATGGTTCTTCTTCCTTTGCCCTCTTTTTCGTATTTGAGGTAGAGTTTTTCAAAATCTTCACCGTGACAATCATAAAGCCCAGGACATTCGTTGGGACACATCAATGTCCAAGTTGAATTTTCCTCTACGCGTTTCATAAACAAATCTGAAATCCACATGGCATAGAACAAATCCCTTGCCCGCATTTCTTCCTTACCGTGATTTTTCTTGAGTTCCAGAAAATCAAAAATATCGGCATGCCACGGCTCAACATAGATGGCAAATGATCCTTTTCTTTTTCCCCCTCCTTGATCCACATAACGGGCAGTGTCATTGAAAACCCTTAGCATGGGAACAATACCATTGGAAGTCCCATTGGTTCCAGCGATATATGATCCGGTGGCTCGGATGTTGTGAATAGATAGTCCTATTCCACCTGCCGATTGTGAGATCTTGGCCGTTTGCTTAAGCGTATCATAGATGCCATCGATGCTATCGTCTTTCATGGTCAATAGAAAACAAGAAGACATTTGAGGCTTGGGCGTACCAGAGTTAAAGAGGGTGGGGGTTGCATGTGTAAAGTAGCGCTTAGACATCAACTCATAAGTCTCAAAAGCAGCCTCTAGGTCATTGAGGTGAATACCAATGGAGACACGCATTAACATGTGTTGAGGACGCTCTACAATTTGACCATTAAGCTTTAACAAATAGGAGCGCTCTAATGTCTTAAAACCAAAAAAGTCGTATCCGAAATCCCTGTTATATATAATATTAGAATCGATTTGATCCCCGTTTTTTTCTATGATTTCGTAAACCTCATCGGAAAGTAATGGCGCTTTTTTTCCGGTTCTAGGGTTGACATATTCATAGAGATCTTTCATTGTAGCAGAGAAAGATTTTTTGGTATTCTTGTGCAGGTTAGAAACAGAAATCCTTGCTGCCAATTGTGCGTAGTCTGGATGAGTGGTGGTCATGGTGGCCGCGATCTCCGCAGCGAGGTTGTCCAACTCTGAGGTAGTAACCCCGTCGTAAAGCCCTTCGATTACTCGCATGGCTACACGAACAGGATCAACCAACGGATTCAATCCATAGTTGAGTTTTCTGATACGAGCCGTGATCTTATCAAACATTATTGGCTCCTTGCGCCCATCTCTTTTTACTACATACATAGATTTCTATTTTAAAATTTGATTAAAATAATAGCCCTAAAGGGTCAATTAATTGGGGTAACACCAGATTGGGTTGGGGCAACCGATTTTCAGATTAGAAATCTGCATCAGTGGTAAACTGCGTTTCTTCTTTTTCGTTGTTAAGAACTCCGGCTTTTTGGTACTCAGATACACGCTTTTCAAAAAAGTTGGTTTTACCCTGAAGCGAAATCATATCCATAAATTCAAATGGATTGGTAACATTGTGCTTCTTTTCGCAACCCAACTCAACCATCAAGCGATCCGTTACAAACTCAAGGTATTGTGTCATCAACTTAGCATTCATGCCAATTAAACTAACTGGAAGAGATTCTGTGACGAACTCACGTTCTATTTTCAATGCGTCCATGATGATCTCCTCAATTCTTTCTTTGGGAACTTTGTTGACCAAGTGCTTGTTGTGAAGGTGAACGGCGAAATCACAGTGCACGCCTTCATCTCTAGAGATCAACTCGTTAGAGAAAGTAAGACCGGGCATCAAACCTCTTTTCTTGAGCCAGAAAATTGAACAGAATGCACCAGAGAAGAAAATACCCTCTACCGCAGCAAAAGCAATCAATCGCTCGGCGAAAGAATCAGAATCAATCCAACGCAAGGCCCAATCAGCTTTCTTTTTGATGGCAGGGAAAATCTCAATGGCTTTGAATAATTTATTTTTTTCTACTTCATCTTTGACATAAGTATCAATCAGAAGGGAATATGTTTCCGAGTGGATATTTTCCATCATGATTTGAAAACCATAGAAAAATTTTGCTTCAGAATACTGAACTTCATTGACAAAATTCTCGGCTAAATTTTCATTTACGATTCCATCGGAAGCAGCAAAAAAAGCAAGTATGTGTTTGATGAAATACTTTTCATCATCGGTTAACTTGGTATTCCAATCATTTAGATCTTGATGTAAATCAATTTCTTCGGCAGTCCAAAAACTCGCCTCCATCTTTTTGTACCATTCCCAAATATCGTGGTGTTGGATTGGGAAGATTACAAATCTATTTTCGTTTTCTTGGAGGATTGGTTCTACAGCTGCCATTTTATATCTTTTAATTCTGATTTATATTACGACAAAGATTCTAAAATGTTCTCAAAAATGAAAGACATACTTTTCCACAAACGGGTCGAGTTTTTAACAAATCTTATTTTTTAAGATGCTGAGAGTAGTGAAAACAACAAATAATAAAGTACTGAAAATCAACATATTAAAAACAAAAAAAATCCTTAACCCCTATAAAGACTGGCTCTAGGAGTTCAATTCTTTGGCGGCCATTTCCAATTCTGAATACCACTCATTTCCAAATTTTCTAATTAAGGCATCTTTAACAAACTGGTAAATTGGAATTTTTAAACTGTCTCCCAATTGACATCCGCTTTCACAAATATGCCAGCGGTGGTAATTTACCGCATTGAACTCAGAATATTCTTTTACACGAACCGGATAAAGGTGACATGAAATGGGTTTTTTCCAATCTATTCTATTGGCCCTGTGCGCATTTTCAATACCACATTGGGTAGTCCCATTGATTCCAAAAACCACATAAGCACACTCTTTGTTGTCCACCAATGGGGTTTCGAAAGTATCCTTTTCAACACGAATAAATTTACCGTGTTTTTCAATGGCTTCTTTTCCCTTTTCATTCAGAAAAGGAGCAATGAGATCATAGTTTTTTTCAAGGAATTCGGTTTCCTCTTTATCAAGAGGGGCACCTGCTTCTCCTTCTACACAGCAGGCTCCTTTACACGCATTTAGATTGCAAACAAAATCATTGTTAATGATTTCTTCGGATACCAGCGAGTTGCCTATTTGAAACATTGCATTTGAAAATTTATGCGATTATATATTTTGTAAATTTAACATATTATGAAAAAAAATGAATTAAAAGGGAACTACATTTGTATAAATTTACGCAATGAATCTAAAAGAAATTTTGACCGCCAGTATGGTTCTTTTTGCCGTCATTGATATAGTAGGGAGTATTCCCATTGTGATCAGTCTAAGGGAAAAAGCAGGTCATATTCAGTCAGAAAAGGCTTCTTTGGTGGCCGCTATAATTATGATTGCCTTTCTTTTTTTGGGAGAAAAAATATTGGCTCTTATCGGAATAGATGTCAATTCTTTTGCCGTGGCTGGTTCCTTTGTGATTTTCTTTTTGGCTTTGGAAATGATTTTGGGAATTACACTGTTCAAAGAAGAAGCCCTTGAGGTCGCCTCTATCGTACCCCTAGCTTTTCCTGGTATTGCAGGGGCTGGAACCATGACCAGCCTATTGTCTTTGCGTGCAGAATACGATTTGATTAATATTATTATTGCCATACTGATCAATATTTTGATCGTGTATATTATCCTGAAATCTTCTTCAAGATTAGAGAGAATTTTGGGCAAACAAGGCATCAATATTATTCGCAAGGTTTTTGGAATCGTATTGTTGGCCATAGCTGTCAAACTCTTCGCCACCAACGTAGCTAAAATAGTGGTCTAAGTTCAAAGCGTTTATCGAAAGGTTTAATAATTTTACATTATGAAAATATTTATAAGAATTTTGATGGCACTGTCCCTTGGGATGGTTATTTTTAATGCGACTCAAGTCAATTGGGAGGATCCTCTTTCTGAGAAAAGTTCCATCGCTGTCATTGGGATTATGGCAGCCCTTTGTGCTTTTTTACTTTTATTGCTATTGATCTTGTCCAAAAAAATTTCCAAAAAACTCAACCATTAGTCGATTTTGGGCAGACTGTCTAACGTCTTGATGGCAGTCTCCAAGAACAAATCATCCTGATTTTTGATCTGGTTAAAAATATTCTCCCCAAAAAGTTGGAGTCCCAAATAAGTCTTAACGGCTTTAAGGGTTTCCTGCTCAGTTATTTTAATCTCAATTTCGTTATCGACACAGTATTTTACAAATAAATCATGCCAAGGGAGTATGTCTTTAAACCGATCTTCGAGTACATCGTCCATGCCAAAATCATTGAATTTTCTCCTGTTGTTGTCCAACTCCTTAAAGACAAAATTATTCATCAAATTGGAGTTCAGAATATAGGAATTCCATTCCTCCTCTTCGGTATTGTTATTTGAAATATATAAATCGGGGATAATGCCTCCTCCTCCATAAACAGTTCTACCTTCTGGGGTTTTATACGCCAAACTATCGGTAATAGGAATTTTTTTGGCATCTGCCATCTCTCCTTTGTGATAGCGATTGCTGAGATCTTGATAATAAGCTTCTCTATCTCCGTTGTAAGGTTTTTGTATGGATCTTCCGGTAGGGGTAAAATATTTGGCGATGGTCAGTCGAACAGCATCCCCTCCTCCCAGCGGCATTTGCTGCTGGACCAATCCTTTCCCAAAAGTTCTCCTTCCAATAATCCAACCCCTGTCGTTATCCTGTATTGCACCAGCAACGATCTCACTGGCAGAGGCCGATTGTTCATTCACCAAAACGATCAAGTCTCCCTCCTGAAAATCACCATTGCCCTCGGCCATTGATTTTTCTTCTTCCCCCATGTTGCTTTTGGTGATCACTATGGTTTGATCTTTTTGCAATAAAGCATTTGAAATTTGGATCGCAGGATGAAGGTATCCCCCAGGATTATCCCTTAAGTCCAAAATCATTTTTTCCATTCCTTGAGAAATCAATTCATTTAAAGCGAGATCAAATTCATCGTAGGTGGTTTGAGAAAACCGATTGATTTTTAGGTAACCCAAATTTTTGTCCATCATATAATAAGAATTAACACTAGGCAGGGGTACCTTTCCTCGCTTCATTTCCAATTGAAAAATTTTATCCTCTGATTTTCGATACATGGTCAGATCAACAGAGGTTCCTGGCCTCCCTTTTAGGGCTTGCATGATCTTTTCACTGGAGTAGTTTTTTTGGAATAATGTATCATTATTAGCAATCAAGATTCTATCCCCTGCCAACAGTCCGGCTGCCTCACTGGGCCCACCTTCCAAGACCCTAATGATGGTCACACTGTCTTTGAACATAAAAAAGCTGACCCCTATTCCGTAAAATTTACCTTGCATATTTTCGGCGATGCTCTGTCTTTGACGTGCTGGGATGTATACCGAGTGTGGATCCAATCGATTGACAATGTCTTCAATAACCTCTCCAACCAAACTGTCTGTATCAATTTCTTCTACATAATCATCATCAATATATTGCAACAGTCGCTCCAGCCGATTCATGCTCCATGAATCCTGCTGATTGGACATCAAAATTTCTTTTTCACTGCCCAGCAAATAGCCAATGCATATCGATAGGAATACGATTGCAAAAAGAACTAAATTTTTTTTCATGGGTTTATTTCGCTTTTTAAGGTCAATCCAATTGCGTTAAAATTACACCTGCTTTTTCCAGAAAATCAAGGCCCGAACTGTCTTTGTATTTCAGTGAATAAACCACCCTTTTGATCCCAGCTTGATGAATCAGTTTGCTGCATTCTCTACAAGGGGAGAGGGTGATGTATAGGGTTGCACCCACACAAGATTGAGTTGATGCGGCGACTTTCAATATCGCATTGGCTTCGGCGTGGAGTACATACCATTTGGTATAATGTTCTTCGTCTTCACATTCATTTTCAAAACCCGATGGGGTGCCGTTGTATCCGTCAGAAATGATCATTCGGTCTTTGACAATCAAAGCTCCCACTTTTTTGCGCTCGCAATGAGAAAGTTCTCCCCAAGTCTGCGCCATTTTCATATAGGCCTGATCGTATCTTTTTTGCTTTTCTGAAGACATGAACGCTAAGATAAATTAAAATGGCCAGTTATTTGATGTCATCAGTATAGCTTGAGCCAAGACCATGGAAGCAATGATCAACTGCCATTTTAGAGCTTGAATTTTTAACAGACCACGTGCTATCCAATTCATAAATAGCACAAAAATAACAATCAAAATCTGTGCGAACTCGACCCCTAAGGCAAACTCTAAAAGACCCAAAATGGCCTCCCCTTCGGAGGCAATCATTTTGAAGTATCGACCGAAACCAAAGCCATGAATCAATCCAAAAAATAGGGTGATGAGGTTGATCCAAACCCCTTTGAGATGGGAATGCTTTTTTTGAACCAGTATCGATAGGCAAGTGATACAGATGGTAATGGGAATTAAAAACTCAACCCAAGCGGCATCGATTTTTAGCCATTCAAAATGAGTAACTAAAAGTGACAGCGAATGTCCCAAGGTAAAAAGACTTACCCATAACAGCAACCTCCGCCAATTCTTAAAGGCAAATGGAAGAGAGAGGGCAACAAGAAAATAGAAGTGATCTAAACCTCCGATATCGAGAACATGATCAAAACCCAAATCAAAATAGAACCAAAACGTTTCCATAAAATCAATTTTAATTATTTTTTTGACGCATTAATGTTTCATAAGCCTTTTGAACCTCCCTGAATTTTTCCTCCGCACCTTTGATCATTGCAGGGTCTTGTCCGCGGAGTTTGTCGGGGTGATATTTTTTGGCCATCCTCCGATAAGCCTTTTTTATATCATCTTGGTTGGCATTGGAGTCGACCTCAAGTATCTTATAAGCATTGTCGGTATTTTTGACAAACATCGCTTTGATGCTCTCAAAATCGGGCAAACGCAGTCGCATTCCCGAAGCTATTTGTGAGAGTTTTTGCAGTTCTACATCAGAAACATGGCCGTCGGCATTGGCTATTCCAAAGAGAAAATGAAGAATCTGCAATCGGGTTTCATAGGCAGTTTGCTGAACAAAAACTCGGGTCAGTTGATCCAGATGTTGGGTCTCTTTTTTGATTTGAGTATTGAAGGTTCTAAAAATCGAATCGGCGCGTTCTTTTCCGTATTGACCGATAAAAAAACTCCTAACGAAGTCCAATTCCTTTTGTTGGACGACTCCGTCGGCTTTGATGATTAGTGCAGAAAGAGACAACAAATTCAACTGAAATGTTTCAGGTTTTATGGCATAAGAGGAGGTTCGGATACGGATAGAGTCTTGAGTCATGAATTCAAAAAACCTTCCAATCACAAAGCCTAAAATGGCACCAGGAAATCTTAAAATAGAATAACCAATAATTGCGGCCACCCACTTAATCATATACTTGCTTTATTGAGAATGTAAAGATACAAATGTCAATAAAAGATCGATGACTACTCTCAATTAAATAGGGAGTTTTTTATCTTTACCAAAAATAAAGAATTATGTATCCAGCTGAAATAGTAAGGCCCATGAAAGAAGAGTTGACAACCATCGGTTTCGAAGAGTTGTTAACTGCTGAAGCCGTTGAAACAGGCTTGTCTAAATCGGGAACGGCTTTGGTCGTGGTCAACTCTGTTTGTGGTTGTGCCGCTGCAAATGCTCGACCTGCCGTTAGAATTTCATTAAATAACGAAAACACCCCCGATCATTTATACACCGTATTTGCTGGAGTAGATCGGGATGCTACTGATGTTGCAAGAGCTAAGATGATGCCCTTTCCGCCTTCCTCTCCTAGTTTGGCATTGTTCAAAGACGGAGAATTGGTACACATGATAGAGAGACATCACATTGAAGGCCGAACTGCCCAACTGATTGCTGAGAATTTGACCGAGGCTCTTGATGAGTTTTGTGATTGAGCCATCGCATTTGAGGTAATGTAATTTCTGGCCGTGAAAAAAGTTTTCTCCTATCCCCTCACGATCTTGTATTATCTCCTATTTGGTTTAAATCTGGTCTTCTTCCACCTT
>JAACDY010000227.1 GCA_009936675.1 Bacteroidota bacterium | reverse complement strand
TGAATTGTAAAACTCATTTTTTTCCACTTACAGAAAAGGTATAAAAAAACCCCTCCTATGGCGGCCCTCAAAAAAATGATCATTGGAACCGGAAGATCGATATACCGACCCAGGGTTCCTGAGGTACTTATAATTAAAACAGCAAAATTGAGTTGAAATAGATTTTTTAAATATTGTTTTGATTGCATTAAGCCAATTTATAAAATTCCTCCCAACCTTTTCTAGGGGGATAACCTTTTAGGAGTTGATTGGCTTTGGGATTATTGGTAATGGTTTTTGTTTTTCTGTCGAATAAAAGGGTTTGGTCGAGTTGTTGAGCAATCGTTCCGAGGCAAAAAACCTGACTCAAGGGAGCTCCTACCTCAAATGGGGATAATGTTTTTTCTAATCCTCTAGAGGCATTCAGAAAATTCAAAAAGTGATTGGTTTCACTTTTGTGGTATTCTGGTAAGTTGTTTTGGATGTCTTTTGCATTCTCCTCGGGAAGTATTTTGAGTGTTCGATGATGAGACCCCCCTTTAAAGGTGAGGTCTTTACCGTAGATCACTTTTCCGGGTCTGAGACCTTTAGGTTTTACCATTCCTTTTTTGGTTTTGGCCGTAGTGTCTATTTCAATGTCGCCATAATTTTCAGGAACTTCTGGTAGGTTTTCTACCCCGTCGTACCAAGTGACATTGACTTTAGGCATATTCCCCCGCTTGGGAAAGTGAAATTTCAAAGTTGAGGATTGAGGGTAAAATAAATCGTTATGTCCAGTTAATTTTTTGGGTTCTATTTTTTGGGGCAATCCCAAATCCAAAAACTGATGGAAACCATCCATTATATGTGCACCCCAGTCACCCAAAGCGCCATTCCCGAATGCATACCAACAACGCCATTGACCATCGATAAAATCTTTGTGAAAATTGTGATAGGGATATGCAACATGCCAATTATCCCAGTCCAAGGTTTTGGGGATTTTTCCCCCAAAAGGGAATTTTTTCATTTGGGTGTCCCATCCGTGCCAACGGCGATTTCCATTCATATGGGCGGTAATCTCTTTGACGTCTTTTATAACACCCTTTTCCACCCATGTTTTGAATTGGTAATAGTTGTCTTGACAATGCCCTTGATTCCCCATCTGTGTGGCGACATTAAATTTTTTGGCTGCCCTTATCAACATTTCAGATTCCTGAAAGGTTCTGGTCAATGGTTTTTCGACATAGACATGTTTACTCATAGACATGGCCAGAATGGTGATCGGAAAATGAGAGAAATCTGGAGTAGCCACACTTACCGAATCAAACTTGTCGCTCATCTCATCAAACATGATTCTAAAGTCTTGGTATTGTTTGGCCTTTTTGTGAATGTCCATGGTTTTGAGTGTCTTTTCACCTCCCATGTTAATATCACACAGTGCCACTACATTGGCAGCACCCGTATCATTGAGGTATCTTACCACGCTTGCTCCTCTATTTCCAATACCACAACAGGCCAAATTGACTTTGTCATTGGGTGCAACCACAGCTTTCTGAATGACCTTGCCTGAGGCGTCTCGGATTTCTTTTTTAGCAAACAACACATGGCTGGGTAGGACCATCAATGATCCAATTGAAACAGCTTTTTTAATAAAATCTCGTCGTTTACTATTTTCGGCTTGTTTTGTTTTTTTCATAATATTACAACCTGTTAAAGTCCCAAAGGGCTAATTTTTATCATCAATAAAGTCTAATATATAAATTTTAAAAAAATAAATTAGATTAAACCCAAGCCTAAATAAACGGTCAAAGAAATATTACAAAAAAAATTAATGAAAAATTTCACCTTTACATTGCTTTTCATCCTCTCGTTGACAACAACATTTGCTCAAGAGTTTCAAGGCAAAGCCTATTATATGTCCAAGACCAAAATGGATTCCAATTTTGGGGAAAATATTCCACCCGAGCGGAAGCAAAGAATCATGGAACGTATGAAGTCCAATATGGAAAAGAACTATGAATTGGATTTTAACAGCACATCCTCCTCTTTTTATGAAGAAGAACGGTTGGACAACTCCCAAGGGGGTGGACGTTTTAATTTTATGTCTTTTATGAGTCCTTTTCAGGGAATCTTACACAAAGAGTTTGCAACGAAAACCTTTACCAATCGTGTGGAGCTTTTCGGGAAAATTTTCTTGATCAAAGACAGCCTGCCCAAGAGCAAGTGGGTACTTACGGGAGAATCAAAGCAAATCGGTAATTATACTGCCTTCAAAGCGACCATGAGCATGGAAGTTGCCCAAGAGGTTTTTCAGTTTGGCAGACAAAGTTCTCAGGATAATAAACCCAAAATGAAAACAGTAAACATCACTGCTTGGTTTACTCCTCAGATTCCTGTTTCAACAGGCCCTCACAAACACGGAGGTTTGCCTGGGCTTATTCTCGAAGTCAGCAATGATAATACGACTGTCCTCTGTACGAAAGTGGTTATGAATCCCAAGGAAAAAATAAAAATCAAAGCTCCCAAAAAGGGTACTGTGGTCAACATGGAAGAGTACAACAAAATTCGAACAGAAAAAATAGCTGAAATGCGAGAAATGTATCAGAAAAACCGTGGACAAGGGGGGAGAGGGTTCAGACCCCGTTAATTAAAATCATAAAAATTGAGAAAAATATATCTATTGGGATGTTTCCTGATTCCCACGTTTTTTGCCCTTGCCCAAAATATAGATTTCGAGGGAACCATCACCGATGAAAGTGGAAACCCAATAATGGGAGCCAATATCGTAGCCGTTGAAAAAGAAACCCAAATACTCGACGGATTTGGAATTTCCAACGAATCGGGCTTCTTCAGATTGACCCTGAAAAAAGCAACCAATTATGATGTCAAAATATCTTTTATTGGGTTAAAAGAAATAGCGTTTGTCTTCAACGAAGAGAATAATATTGAAAAAAACTTTGTACTGGAAGAGCAAGCAGAGTCTCTGGACGAGGTTGAATTGGTTTATGAGATGCCAGTTACCATCAAGGGAGACACCATCATTTACAATGCAGACTCTTTCAATACAGGTTCCGAAAGAAAATTAGAAGATGTACTCAAAAATATGCCGGGAATCGAAGTGAATGACGAAGGGCGTATCGAGGTTGAGGGAAAAGAAATTACCAAAATCACCGTTGAGGGAAAGGATTTTTTTGATGGAGATTCCAAACTGGCCACCCAAAATTTACCGGCCAACGTAGTGGGTAAAGTCGAGGTATTGAGAAACTTTTCTGAGGTAAATCAATTGAGAAGTGTTACCAACAACGAAGACAACATTGCCATCAACATCAGTTTAAAAAGTGGAAAGGATAAATTTTGGTTTGGAGAGCTGATCGGTGGGGTTGGAAATGACGATCGATTCATCGCTATTCCCAAAATTTTTTACTACTCCAAAGATCTCAGTGTGAATCTTTTAGGCAATACCAATAATGTTGGAGAGCCGCCGCTTTCGCGCAGAGACTTTTATCGTTTTGGAGGAGGGTTCAACAATCTCAACGCACGAACGGGTACTTCCATAGACATCAGTTCTGACGACGCAGGAATCACCAATCTGCAAAACAACAGGGCAAAATCCATTGACTCTCAGTTTGGCGCCTATAACTTTAGTTATGCCCCTTCGGAAGCTCTTGAGTTCAGTGGTTTTGCTATTTACTCGCGGGCAGAAAACATATTAGAAGAAAACAATACCCGAAGGTACACTGTTTCCAATGCCTTGGAAGAAACTTCGGAATATACTACCCAGGAAAATGAACAACAAACCTTTAAATTCACAACAGAATACAATCCCAACGAAAACCTTCAGACCGAATACAACGTCCTTTATAAAATTTCCAATCAGAATGAAATCTCTGACCTGACCACCATTTCCGGAAGGCAAGGCAATCGCGTTCCCGAACAGATTGGACAATACCGCCAACAAAAGCCCTATTCTTTAAACCAAGAATTCAGGATGTACTATACCCATAATCAGGATCATATTTTTTCGATGGAAATGCAGCATTTGACGCAAAAAGAAGATCCTTTTTATCGGGCCATCAAACAATTTCAGCCCTTTGGAGGTATTTTAAATCTGAATACAAATCAAGAGGGTTTTAATATCAATCAAGATCGAGAGACCAAAACCGACAAGATCGAGGGGAAATTGGATTACTTTTATGTTGTAACTCCAAAGGCCAATCTCAATCTCACATTGGGTTTAACCGATGTCAAACAAGATTTTAATTCTTCTATTTTTCAAATTTTAGACAACAATACCCAACAAAGTTTTCCGGACAACAATTTGAGCAATGATGTTTCCTTTCATTTTCAGGATGCCTATGCGGCCCTCCATTATCGCTTTATCACAGGAATTTTCACTTTCGACCCCGGGATTACCCTCCACTACTATAAGACGGAGACCCGTCAATTCAATGGTCTGACCGAAAACTCTTTTAGCTTTTTTCGGCCCGATTTCCGTATTTTACTTAAATTCAAAGATTCTGAAACTTTAAGGTTTGTTTATCGCTCCACCCGACAATTTACCGACATCAACAATTTGGCGGAAGGTTATATTTTTAGAAATTACAACTCCTTTTTCCAAGGAAATCCCAATTTGGAGGCTGCCACTTTTAATGTAGCCAATCTCAATTATCAGAGCATCAATATCTTTAATTTCACCAACATCTTTGCCAATCTGAGTTACTCCACAAGGGATGATGCCATTCAAAATACAACCAGGGTGGAAGGCATCAACAGTGTGCGGACGGCTACAAATTCCAATTTTCCACGCGACATTTATACCGCTTCGGGAAGAATCGATAAGCGCTCTAAAAATTTAAAAGGAGGACTGAGCATCAATTACAATTTTAGTGACTTTAACAACGTGATCAATGATACTCCCACCGAGTCCAGTAATTTTACCCAACGCTATAGGGCAAACGTTGCAACCAACTTTAGAGATAAACCCAATGTAGAAATTGGATATACCTACAGTATTAGAGACTATAAAACTGGAGATGTCCAAAGTAAGTTTTTTACCGATGCTCCCTATGTAGAAGTAGATGCATACTTTTTAAAAGGGTTTGTTTTTAATTCAAAATACACCTATAATTATTACCGCAATCAGGAGCAGACCCTCAACGAATACCGTTTTTTAGAAGCAGAGTTATCCTACAATCAACGGGGATCACAATGGGAATTTGGCGTTAAAGCTACCAATTTGCTCAACGATACTCAGATCAACAGAGACAGCTTCAATCAGTTCTCATTTACGACCAATTCTTATGTCATTCAGCCCAGATTCATTGTTTTTAAGGTCAACTACAATCTCACTGCAATAAGCGGTGGAGGGAAAGAAAAGAAGAAGTAATCAGTTCAACATTCCAATGGCCTCAATCCAATCGATCATATTTTTAAACCAATTGTCCACGGGATGGCCTGTTTTTCTCATTCCAAAGCCGTGATCTCCGTGGTGATAATTGTGTAATTCACACACAAAACCCTTTTTTGCCCAATCGATGTAGAGTTGAGCACTGGGTATGGCGAGGTTCAATTTGTCAGCAGTGGTACATGCTACAAACAGAGGTGGGCCATAGGAGGGAGGCTCTTGATCTTCTACAATGACCATCCACGGATAAATAGGTGCCAAAAAATTAGGCCTGTTTTTTTCGTTGGATTTATAGGTAGCTTCTATGGTAACTGCACCGCCGGCTGAGAATCCCATAATCCCAATTTTGTTGGGATCAATGCTGTATTTAGTGGCGTTTTCCCTTACATGAGCAATGGCATTCTGTGCATCCAGATACCCATAGGTCAACTGTTTTTTTTCTTTTGAGTAGGGTTCGTCCAAACCTTCATTTTTACCAATCAAATGAGAGGGAACCAATCTGTATTTCAAAATAAATGCAGCGATTCCTTTTTCATTTAAAGCTGTTGCGACATCCAAGCCTTCGTGGAAAAAGGCATTGGCCCTCATGCCCCCGCCTGGACATACAACCATCGCTGTTGTCGGTTGGGATTTTCCCTCGGGTAAAAAAACCTGTAGGGTAGGGATAGAGATGTTTTTAAAATTATACCCAATGCCAGAATAACCCTTGGTTTTAATTTCAGCTTCTCTATAGTCGAGTCCAGAATTGTCATATTCTAGGGTGATGATTTCTTGACCACTCAAATGGACATAAGAGAGTAAAAACAGAATTGCTGTGATTTTTTTCATTTCAAATATTTTAGTTAAGATACTAACATCTAAAGTAGTAATTATCATTAAAGTTAATTTCAATAATTTTGTATGAATCTCGTTTAAGAACCCGTTTTTGAGCAAGGATAGTGCTACAATCTCAACTTTAATTTTTTTTACTTATAATGTATCCTAATTTTGAGATCAGGAATTTATAATAACAAATGAAAAATACCACTTGGGTTTTATTGTTTTTTTGTTTAGCAGGCGCTGCTGCTCAAGAGATTCCTCCTATTCAACAATATAAATCTAAAATTTCTTTTGCTGGGAATCAAAACTGGATGATTTCTCAGGATGAAAAAGGCACTATATATAC
>JAACDY010000004.1 GCA_009936675.1 Bacteroidota bacterium | reverse complement strand
TTGTTCTCTTTCGGTGAGCAAGCCATCTGTGGCTAAGGATAAATCCAAATAATCAAAACCTCTCGATTCGCTTTTGACTTTGATGTGTTCCAACTGATCTGACTTTAAAGAATCAGTTTCATATAAAAGCCGTCCAATAAGAGTGCTTTTACCATCATCAACACTTCCTGCAGTTGCTATTTTTAAAATATCCATATTAAAAGTATCCGATTTTTTTACGTTCTTCCATTGCACCTTCTGATCGTTTGTCATCAATTCGTGCTCCTCGCTCTGAAAATGATGAGCTGCTGATTTCGTGAATAATATTGTCGAGTTCAAAAGCATCTGACAAGACTGCCGCGGTACAAGTCATATCCCCAACTGTTCGAAAACGAACATTGGCGGTAATTACCTCATCATTCTCTCCAATTTGAATATAATCTGAGTAGGGCATCCACAATCCATCTCTGTTGAAGACCTTTCTTTTATGCGCATAATAAAGCGACGGGATTTGTATTTGCTCTCTTTGGATGTAGTTCCACACATCTAGTTCTGTCCAATTGCTAATCGGAAAAACACGAATATTTTCGCCATTATGAATGTTTCCGTTTAACATGTCAAACAGCTCAGGGCGTTGTAGCTTTTCATTCCATTGTCCAAAATCATCACGAACAGAGAAAACACGCTCTTTTGCCCTTGCTTTTTCCTCGTCTCTTCTTGCTCCGCCAATACAAGCATCGAATTTGTGCTTTTCGATCAAATTCAAAAGGGTTGTTGTTTGGAGAGAATTTCGACTCGCATATCGACCCGATTCTTCTTGAGATAGACCCGCATCAATATCGTCTTGTACATGTCCAACAATCAATTTGGCACCAAGTGAATTGACAAGATGATCTCTAAACGCTAAGGTTTCGGGGAAGTTGTGACCCGTGTCGACATGAACCAAAGGAAAAGGGGTTTTTGAGGGCGCAAAAGCTTTTTCAGCCAAGCGGACAAGGGTAATCGAGTCTTTCCCACCTGAAAATAGCAAACAGGGATTGTCAAATTGACCAGCTACCTCTCTCATGATGTATATGGATTCTTCTTCTAAATGTTGTAATACGTCCATCGCTTAGTTGTTTGTTTTGTGTAGGCCACATTCTTTGTGACTGGATTCCCACCACCAGCGTCCAGCACGCGGGTCTTCACCCTGTGTAATGGCTCGCGTACAAGGCGCACAGCCAATGCTGACATAGCCTTGTTGGTGTAGGTTGTTTTGCGGAACATTGAACGACTCGAGATAGTCCAAAACCTCTTGATATGTCCAATGCAATAATGGGTTGAACTTGATGACATCAAACTGGGAGTCATAGGCAAAGACTGTAAAATCGGATCGGTTTGCCGACTGTTCACTACGCAAGCCCGTAACCCAAACGGAGTAGGGTTGGAGTGCCCGCCGTAAGGGGTTGATTTTTCGAACAGAACAGCAATCTTTTCGATTTTGAACGGAATCATAAAAGCCATTAATTCCTTGTTTAGAAACCAATCCTTCTACCTCTTCATTATTTGGAAAATAGCTTTGAATGGACTTGCCATATTTTTTTTGAGTTGAGGATAAAACATCGTAAGTCTCTTGAAATAATCGCCCTGTATCCAACGTAAATACATCAATGTCCAAATCATATCTAAAAATATAATCTGTCAAAACCTGATCCTCTTGACCAAGCGATGAAGAAAAGCAGGTCTTACCCAAGTTTGCTTCTGCAACGAACGCAAACAAATCAGACAAATCTTTTGACTGCGCAACCGCATTGTTCAAAGACTGAACCCGCTCAAGCATGGTTATTTCTTTGTTTTTCCCCATGAAAATCTATTCCAGGCACGTTCGTGCACCACATAAAGCCCCATTTTCGTAATGAGTTCAATCATTCCAATTGACAAGGCAAAGTCAATCTGTCCAGTCACAAAGTAGGAGATGAGAATCGTATCAATTGTGCCAATGATACGCCAACTCACCGATTTGAAAAAGCTTCTTGATAGCTTTTCCTTTCCGATATTGTGCTTCTGTGTGTTTGGTTTAAAAAATATGCGTTCTACTAGCATTTTTCTTGATTCAATCAGGTGCAAATATAAGCTTTAAATTCAATATCCTACTAAGTTAGTAGGATTTATAATAAAATTTAATGTTTTATATTTGATTGTGATTTCAAAAAAGTGTAAATACGCCTTAAAAGCCCTGCTTTACATCTCCAAAAATAGTGGAGAAAAAGCCATATTGACTTCTTCAATCGCACGAGACGAAAACATTCCGAGAAAGTTTTTGGAGAGTATATTGCGAAATCTTCGGAACAACCAGATTTTACACAGTAAACGGGGAAAAGAGGGTGGCTTTTTGTTGTTGCGAGATCCAAAAGAGATTTACATTGTTGAGATTATGCGAATCATGGACGGACCTGTAGCCATGTTGCCCTGTGTGTCGCTAAACTACTATCAATCCTGCGAGGAATGCGACGAGAAAAGCTGTGCGATCAAAGGCATTTTTGAAAACATAAGAGATAAAACCTTAGAAGTTCTTGGTGGTACAAGCTTACACGACCTCAATCAGCAATGATGACAATCACCATTTGCACATCGATTTATTTAGAGTTTACGCAAAGTTTTGTAGTGATCACTTGCGTAGAGTAGTGCATTGTATGCATTGACAACCCCTCCTGTTTTTGAAATGGCCTCCATCGTGGTTTGTAGGCGGTCATAACCCAACTCTAGCTCATAGTCGATTTTAACCACAGACTCCATTAACACTTTCCGTACGGCTTTGGGTGATAACTTTGGATAATAGGACAGAATTAGGGCAGCAACTCCCGAAACTGATGGAGCAGCCATCGAAGTACCACTCAAGGCCTCGTATTGATTGCTTGGAACCGGGGCATAAATCACTGCTCCAGGGGCAAACAAGTCGAGATTGTACTTTCCGTAATTAGAAAAAGGGGCAATCATCA
>JAACDY010000049.1 GCA_009936675.1 Bacteroidota bacterium | reverse complement strand
GTTCTGCTTTCATACTATTTTATTTTTACAGTAAATGCCTTTTCCTCTTCCAAATATCCTTCCAAAACATCATTTGCAGCAATGGGTCCTACTCCCGCCGGTGTTCCGGTAAAAATTACATCTCCAATTTTAAGGGTAAAAAATTGAGACACCTCAGCGATCAGTTCATCAATACTCCAAAGCATTTGAGAAGTATTTCCCTCTTGGATGATAGCACCATTTTTTACGAGTTCAAAATCCAGTTGATTCAAATCTTTAAATTGGGATTTGTCAAACCAATGGCCCATCAAGGCCGATCCGTCAAAGGCTTTGGCCTTTTCCCAAGGCAAACCATTCTCCTTCAATTTCTTTTGCAAGTCGCGAGCCGTAAAGTCAATGCCCAAACCAATCTCTTTATAATACTTGTGAGCAAATTTTTTCTCTATGTATTTGCCGATTCGATTGATTTTGACCACTACCTCCACTTCATGATGAATTTGATCCGAAAAAGGGGGGATATAAAATGGAAAACGCCTTTGGAGTTTTGCCGTATCGGGCTTAAGAAATATAACGGGGGATTCAGGTTTTTCATTGCCCAACTCCTCTGCATGCTGAGGGTAGTTTCTCCCAATACAAATGATTTTCACTGAAACAAAGATTAGGTGTTCAATTTTCTCAATCGAATGGCAGTAAGTACCTTTTTGGTGTACATGGGAAAATCGGCATTGAGTAACCATCCAAAGTAGCCAGGCTCTTGTTCCAAAATATGCTCCACCGTCTTCCCCTTGTGTTTACCAAAAGAAAAACACTCGTCTCCTTCTTTGTTGAATACGATAAAACCAGCAAAATCAGCGGATTTTTTTCGGGTGGTAAATACATTTAAGGAGTCCACATCTGCTTCCAGCTCTTCGTATCGCTCCAATTGGGCCATCAAAACATCGTAGGTGGCTTGGGTATCGGCCATGGCAGAATGCGCATCGACCAGTTCCTCATTACAGTAAAACTTTACGGCTGCTGTTAGCGTTCGCTGTTCCATTTTATGAAAAATGGTTTGCACGTCAACGGTTTTAAAATGAGCCATATCAAAATCGATCTCCGCCCTGAGCATTTCCTCTGCCAAAAGGGGGATGTCAAAACGATCGGAATTGTATCCAGCCAAATCCGAATTTTTGATAAAGTTGTAAATGGTTTTAGAAAGTGCCTTGAAATTGGGTTCATCAGCTACATCAGCATCATAAATACCATGCACAGCAGAGACTTCTGCTGGGATGGGACATTCGGGGTTGACCCTCCAAACCTTATCTTCTTTTGTTCCATCAGGATGTAACTTTAATACTGCAATTTCAACAATACGATCGTTGGTAACATTTACACCTGTGGTTTCCAAATCAAAAAAACAAAGCGGTCTTGTAAGTTGTAATTTCATGAATTAAAGATTAGATAGAGAAGTCTTTATCCCAATTTTCTAGATAATCGGACATACTCTTGATGAACTGACCTCCCATAGCACCATTGATGATGCGATGGTCATAACTATGAGAAATGATCATTTTTTTACGGATGGCAATAGAATCACCCTGAGAAGTTTCGATGACCGCCGGCATTTTTCGGATCACACCCACTGCTACAATCCCCACTTGGGGTTGATTGATGATGGGGGTTCCTGTCAGCGATCCAAAGTTACCGATGTTGGTAAAAGTAAAGGTACCGCCTTGGACTTCCTCGGGCTTCAACTGTTGCGTTCTGGCTCGATGTGCCAAGTCATTAACCGCTTTGGCCAATCCTACCATATTCAGATGATCGGCATTTTTGATCACTGGAACAATCAAATTGCCGTCGGCCATGGCAGCGGCCATTCCTATATTGATGTCTCTTTTCTGGATAATGGTATCACCCTCCAGCGAACTGTTCAAAAGTGGAAAATCTTTTAAAGCTTTGATAAGGGCGGTGATCAATAATGGGGTAAAAGTCAATTTTTCACCTTCTCTTTCCAAAAAATCATTTTTGACTTTCTCTCTCCAATCCCACAAATTCGTCATATCAGTCTCGATAAAGGATTGAACGTGGGCAGATGTCTGTTTGCTACGGATCATGTGATCGGCCGTCAATTTGGCCATTCGTGACATTTCGATGATTTGATCTCCATCGGCTTTGGAAATCACGCCTGATGAAGCTGCGGTTGGTGTTGACACAGTCGAGGAAGAAGCACTCTTACTGACAAGAATAGATTTTTCTTTGATAGGGGAAGCTGAACTGCCACGCTGAGCCAAATAGGCCAATAGGTCTTTTTTGGTGATTCGGTTGTCTTTCCCAGTCCCTTTGATACGCTTTATTTCCTCTTGACTCAATCCCTCTGCCTTGACAATGCTCTTGACCAAAGGGGATAGAAATTCGTTATTATCGTTGGTGGTTTCGTTCGAAACCATGGCTTTAGCCTCCTCTACGGTTTTAGATACAGTTTCAAATTCGGGTAATGGATCAGGAGGATTAAAAACTTTCCCTTCAGGAGTGGGAATTTCTTCTGCCTCTATCTCTTTGGGTGACTCAGGCTCTACCGATACTTCATTGTTGAGTTGATCATCGGATTCATCGCCTTCAGTTTGTATGATGGCCATCACCTCTCCTACTTGTACAACTTCATTTTCTGAAAATTTCTTTTCGATCAATACACCACTGACCTCACTGGGCACATCAGAATCCACTTTGTCTGTTGCAATTTCTACAAGAATATCTTCAACTTCAACAGGGTCTCCTACCTCTTTTAACCATTTGGTCAAAGTAGCCTCCACAACGCTCTCCCCCATCTTGGGTAATTTCAAAAAGTGTTTGCCCATTTTTTAAGAAAGTACAAAATTACCAAATTTAAAGGGGAAATACAGTTATTTAGACAATGGAAAAAATCAGCTCCCTATTTATTTACTATCGAGTTTTCGTAAGGGACTCTTTTGAGAATACTCCTACCCAGAGTCACCTCATCGGTATATTCCAACTCGTCTCCAACAGGTATCCCTCTGGCAATGGCTGATGTTTGAACATCGTAGGGTGCCAGTATTTTATAAATATAGAAATTGGTGGTATCTGCCTCCATGGTAGCACTCAGAGCAAAAATAATTTCTTTCACTTTCCCAGCTTTGACTTTTTGTTCGAGAGAATCCAAATTTAAATCTTGGGGGCCTACTCCGTCAATAGGAGAGATAATTCCCCCCAAAACATGGTAATAGCCCTTGAACTGACCTGTGTTTTCGACGGCGATAACATCTCTAATGTCTTCCACCACACAAAGCAAAGAATCGTCACGAGCAGGATTTGAACAGATTTCACAAAGAGGAACGTCGGATAAATTATGACAGGAAGAACAAAAATTAATGTGTTCTCTTAGGTCATTGAGAGCTT
>JAACDY010000226.1 GCA_009936675.1 Bacteroidota bacterium | reverse complement strand
CGATACGCTTTGGTCATAACCCTCCAACTGGAGCTGATCAAAAAACACCCCCAATTCGTCTATGGGCAGGTGAAGAAGTTTGGCCAAGGTTTCACCTCCCACTTTTACATTGTCGGTGTCTTTTCTCAGTCGCGAACCATTGCATTCATGACAGGAAGTTTTTCCCCTGTAGCGTGAGAGCAGAACACGGTTTTGTATTTTGTAGTTTTTGGCTTCTATTTTCTTAAAAAACTTTTGGATACCCGTAAAATAGGAATTCCCTTCCCAAAGGGTAGTGAGATCATTCTCACTGAGCTGGTAGTAGGGTTTGTGTATTGGGAAATCGAATTTATAAGCATTTTCAATGAGTTGTTTGTGAAACTTCCGCATACCAGCACCTCGCCAAGGAGCAATGGCATCATCGAAAATTGAACGACTGGTATCGGGAACCACCAATTCTTTGTCGATCCCAATGATATCCCCGAATCCTTCACATTTCTTGCAAGCCCCAAAAGGATTGTTAAAACTAAAAAAGTGAATATTTGGAGTAACAAAAGATATCCCGTCCAATTCAAATCGATTGGAAAAAGCAATCCTTTTTTTTTGATCCAATGACCAAAGGGAACAGCCACCTTTGCCTTCATAAAAGGCGATTTCAATGGCGTCAGCTACTCGTTGATAGAAATCTTCTTCATGGCGAACGATGATTCGATCCACAACGAGTTCATATTTTTCTTTGGGAGCCTGAGTGAGTTCTTCAATGCGTCGTACTTCTCCATTGATGAATATTCTTGCAAACCCTTGTTGTTTTAAAATTCCAAGGCGATCGTCTTTGTTATCGGGATCGTGATCAATGGGAGCGAGAAGGAGTAGCTTGTCTCCATCAGAGTACTCTTTTTTGAGGCATTCCAATACGTCCTTTACACTATCGCTTTTGACTTGTTTTCCAGAAATAGGGGAGAAGGTTCTTCCAATTCTGGCATAGAGCAACCTCAAGTAATCATAAATCTCCGTTTTGGTTCCAACCGTTGATCGAGGATTGGAGGAAGAAACTTTTTGTTCAACAGCAATGGCAGGAGCAATGCCTCTGATTTCATCTACCTTTGGCTTATTGAGTTTTCCCATAAACTGTCTGGCATAGGAGGAAAGGCTTTCTACATAACGACGTTGCCCCTCTGCATAAAGGGTGTCGAAGACCAAAGAAGACTTTCCAGAGCCCGACAAACCGGTAACCACTGTCATCTGATTTCTTGGAAATACAGCATCAATATTTTTAAGATTGTGGAGTTGAGCTCCCTTAATGATGATGTATTTTTTGGTGTCTAAATCAAGAATATGCTCCATTGAAAAAATCAAACGACAAAATTACAACTTATCTTGGCAAACCGTCATAACAGTGCATTAAAAATAGACGAAAGAGTCAATCATTTGATTTTCTTTAAAATATGACTATATTTGTTTCAAATAATTATTGCCTATAGCACAAAACTACTTTTAAATCGTATTATTTCGTTTAAATCAGCCTTGCTGGTAAAAAAAGTAGTGTATGCAAACCACCCAACTTTCTCAACACACCGATGCTCACTTAGTAAGTGAATACATTTCAGGAGATGAAAAGTCTTTAGAAATTTTAATTTACAAGCACAAGTCAAGGATTTATAACTTTATTTTTTCCAAAGTTCTCAATCGTGATATCGCAGAAGATATCTTCCAAGAAACTTTTATTAAGGTCATTAAAACCCTCAAAAACGGGGTATATAATGAAGAAGGGAAATTTCTTTCATGGGTAATGCGGATTTCCCATAATTTGATCATCGATTATTTCAGCAAATCCAATCGTATGCCCAAATTTGAGGCCAGTGACGATTACGATGTTTTTCAGTTCATCACGGACAATTCTCCAAATGCAGAAAATAATTTGATTAAAGATCAGGTTGTTAATGATTTGCAAAACCTCATTACCGAGCTTCCAGATGATCAAAAAGAGGTTTTAAATATGAGGCTCTATAGAGATATGAGTTTTAAAGAAATTGCTGAAATTACGGGCGTAAGTATCAATACTGCCTTGGGTAGGATGAGATATGCCATCATTAACCTCAGAAAGATGATTGAGGAGAATCAAATTCTTCTGACCCACTAGACAATTTTTCTTTTATTTTTTCGTTTATAGAGTAAATGCTAATACATGGAGCAACATTACTCTAAGAAAAAAAATATTGTAAACGGACCCAGACCCATCGTCATTCGACGTATTATGGCTTTTTCCAAATATTACGAGCGTAACAAAAAGTTGGTCGAAGATTCAGTGAGAAACAACTGATTCTAACTTTTTATCTGTTTTTTAATGACAGATTTACGTCCAATAGTGCTTGTGATGATGTCATTTTGGACATTCCAACCTCTTGCAGGACAGTATTCTCTTCCATACCAAATGATTTGAAGGTGCAACTCGTTCCACTTATTTTTTGGAAAGAGGCGTTTGGCATCACGTTCGGTCTGAACGACGCTTTTACCATTGGATAAGCCCCATCGATACATCAACCGGTGTATATGAGTATCAACGGGAAAAGCAGGCACGCCAAAGGCCTGTGACATCACCACACTGGCCGTTTTGTGTCCTACTGCTGGCAGGGCTTCTAAAGCTTCAAAACTTTTGGGAACCTTACCTTGATGTTCGTTGATCAGTATGTGGGACAATCCATAAATGCCTTTAGATTTCATAGGAGAGAGTCCTACGGGTTTGATGATGTCTCTGATTTGCTCAACGCTCAGCTTGATCATTTGCTGAGGAGTGTCAGCTTTTTTACATAATAATGGGGTGATTTGGTTGACCCTAACGTCTGTACTCTGAGCAGACAGCAATACCGCAATCAACAGGGTGTAGGGGTCTTTGTGGTCAAGTGGGATGGGGATTTCTGGATATAATCTATCCAACTCCTCCATCACAAACGAAACCTTTTCCTTTTTAGTCATTGAGATTTTTCGTTATTTCGATTCAAAATAAAAAATTAATATGAATACATTACAACCAGGAGACACTATTCCTCCATTTACTACTGTTGACCAAGATGAAAATATTGTTCGCTCGACTGACATGGCCGGAAAAAAAAGCATCGTATTTTTTTATCCAAAGGCCAATACGCCTGGCTGTACGGCTGAGGCTTGTAACCTAAGGGATCATTATAATGTCCTACAAGACAAAGGCTTCCAGTTGTTTGGAGTTAGTGCTGACGCTCCAAAAAAGCAGAAAAATTTTGCAGACAAGTATGAACTGCCTTTTCCTTTATTGGCAGATGAGGACAAATCGGTAATCAATGCCTTTGGTGTTTGGGGACCTAAAAAGTTCATGGGAAAAGAATATGACGGGATTCACAGAACTACTTTTTTGATTGACGAAAAAGGGCGTGTTGAGAAAGTTATCAGCAAAGTAAAGACCAAAGATCACGCCGCACAAATACTGGAAGATATCTAGGCTTTGACTTTTTTTGGTTTCCAACCAAACATTTGATTTTTCATAATCATCTCGGCGATTCCTTCGGGCAGTTGGTCTTTCCAGCCTCCTTTGTCCTCTTTGATGTTGGCGAGTATTTCTCTAGAAAATATAGAGAGATATTCACTTTCGTAGTCAAAGATATCAACCACTTTACCGTTGTATTTGAAGAATTTGTAAAAATCCTTCATGCGGGGGTGCAGCTTGAGGTTGTTTGAGTTAATGATTTCACCGGTTTCGGCGTTTTTCATAGGATAAAGGTAAACCTTAAGGTTGTTGTGGAACATTTTTCCAAAAGCCTCTAAAATCCCTCCTTTTACATCTTTGTAGTATTGTTCATCGAAAATTTCAACAAAGTTACTGACTCCCATGGTCAATCCTATTTGCTCTTTAGTATATTCGGAGAGGTAGTCAACCATTTTGTAGTACTCTTTAAAATCTGAAATCATTACGGTGTGTCCCAGTGAACAAAGGAGTTTGGCACGATCCATAAAGTCAGATTCATCGATCTCACCCTGAGAGGTAAGATTGGAAAGGGTAATTTCAAAAATCACCTCGGTTTTGTTTTCGTCAACATTTTGTTCCTTTACAAATATGTCATAAGACTTTTTAAACATGTCAATATTGACTTTGGTAACAGGTCTAAAACTTCCCCTCAATACCAAGATGTTTTTTTTGTAAAGCACCCTTGCAGGAAGTATGTTATTACCCTGGGGATTGAACATTACAGCATCGGTCATGTCATTTTTGAGGAGCAACAGACTCAAAAGACGATTGTCTACTCCTTCAAAAACGGGTCCGGAAAAATTGATGGTGTCAATTTCAATGGCTGTTTTGTCGATGTGGTCATAGAGGTGTTTGATGATTTTTTTGGGTTCATCGTGATTGTAAAAAGCACCATAGACCAAGTTAACCCCCATGATTCCTACGGCCTCCTGTTGAAGTCTGGCCTCAGTTTGGTGAAATCGAAGGTGAATCAAAATTTCATTAAAAGGCTGCTCTGGAGCAATTTGGTAGCGAATACCCATCCAGCCGTGCCCTTTGTATTTTTTTGCAAAATCTATGGTCGCAACGGTGTTGGCGAATGCAAAAAACATTTTATCAGGATGATTGGTTCTAGGAATTCGGGTTTCAAGGAGCATGATTTCCCTTTTCAACATCTTATGGAGTCGAGTTTCGGTAACATACCTCTGGTCATCTTCCTCACCGTAGATGGTATCACTAAAATTTTTGTCGTAAGCACTGATCGTTTTGGCGATTGTCCCAGAAGCACCTCCGACCCTAAAAAAATGACGAGCCACCTCCTGACCGGCTCCAATTTCGGCGAAAGTCCCGTAAATACGGTCGTTTAAATTTATTTTTAAAGCTTTTCGTTCGATGGAGGGTCGCTTCTCAAACTCTTTATCTCCTGGAAGAATAATCGGCATATGATAGTATATGACATAAAATTACAAAGTTTGCTTTATATCTCACTAAATATTTACTTTTGAATTTAACATATGATCAAAATAACTTTTCTCGGCACAGGTACTTCTCAAGGGATTCCTGTGATCGGGAGTAAACATCCTGTTTGTTTGAGTGACAATCCAAAAGACAAGAGATTAAGATCTTCTGTTTTGATACAATGGCTAGACAAAAACTATGTCATCGATTGTGGGCCCGATTTTCGCCAACAGATGCTGAGGGTAGATTGTAATCATTTGGATGGTGTGTTGTTTACCCATGAACACGCAGATCACACCTCTGGAATTGACGATATAAGACCCTTTTTTTTTAGACAGGGCAATATACCCATTTACGCTACCGATAGGGTGGTGAACGATCTTACACGCCGTTTTTCTTATATTTTTCAATCGGATAACAAATATCCTGGTACACCGGCTGTAGACATTCATACCATTCAAAAAAATACCGTATTTACCCTAGAGGGAAAGAAAGTGATTCCCATAGAGGTAATGCACAATCAACTTCCTGTATTGGGTTTTAGGATAGATAATTTTGCCTATTTGACAGATGTTAAGTCGATTGATAATGATCAATTGAAAAAACTGAAAGATTGTGATGTATTGGTGTTGAATGCACTCAGAATGGAACCACATCCCACCCATTTAAATTTGGAAGAGGCAATAGAGATGGTCAGACTTCTCAAACCCAAACGTGCCTATTTTACTCATATTAGTCATTTACTGGGTTTTCATGATGAATGCTCAAAACAATTGCCCGAAAATGTATATTTGGCCTACGATAAGCTTGAAATTCACTCAAATTGAAATTAATGAAAAAAAATATTATTCTTTATCTGTTTGTGTTTACTGCTTTAATCCTCGTTTTTCAATTGGTTAACTCCAAAAAGGTGTTCGATGACTTACAAGGAAAATGGAGTGAGACCAAAGTTCGCAATGAAAAATTAAAAGATTCCGTTTTCCGACTTCAGGAACGCATAGACGAACAAAATGATTTTGAATTGGAAGGCAATGAGTATGCCTTGCGTTATTTTGAAAATTTAGGAATTCAAAACATAGCCAGCCATGTCAAGGATCATCTTTATGATACAAACTTATTACGTGAAAAGAACGACTTAATCCCATATGCCGCAATGGATCGTACTTTTTTGATCAACAAAGTAAAGGTTCTCAATCATCAATGGATCGTTGCAGATTTTTCGGATGGAACCCATTGGGGAGAAATATTTTTAACTTACCAAATTAACAAAAACGGAGCCCTCAAATTTGAATTAAAAGAGCATTTTCTTTATCCTAATCCAGATTAGTTTTTGATATCCATTCCAGTAAATCTTTAAAGTTTTCTGGCGATACGTTGTGCCCATCGGGGTAGGTATTAAATTCTGTTTTGGGGTTGTTTATCCTCAGTTCACCAATACTTGATTCTGCCCATTCATAGGGAACTGTTAGGTCATTGGTGCCATGGGAGGCGTAGGCCAAAACATTTTGATATTCATCCAAGGGTTTTTCCAAAAGTTGGGTGTTAATGTATCCACTCATACAAATGGCTCTTCTGAATCTTTGGGGATGATCCAACAAAAGTGACCAACTCAATATGGCTCCTTGGCTAAAACCCATTAAACTGATGTCTTTGGGGTTTAAATCATATTCATCAATAAAATATTCCAATTGCTGAGTGATGGCGTCCAAGGATTTTTTGGCCTCCTCAAAATCAGACCACTTGTCTTGTGCTGCATCGAAATGAATCGAATACCAAGCTTTTCCGCCAAAAGGAGTGTCTAACGGAGCTTCGAGAGAAATAACAGTAATTTGATGCGGTAAATAGTTTGCAAAAGAGAAAAGATCGTCGGCATTGCTTCCATAGCCATGCAAAAGGATGATGCAGGGATGAGGAGCCTTGGCAGTGGTTGCTTTTCTAACTTTATAGGATAGCATTGACCTTAGTCGTTAAGTGTGAGCAATCCATTGTTAAAACTCCCCAAAACTTTTCCTTGCAATTCTGACCCAAGGTAAGGACTGTTTTTTGAGGTAGATTTTAAATCATCCTCACTGTAACGATAGGATATTTCAGGGTTGAAAAGTGTTAAATCTGCTGTTGCTCCAACGGCAATGGTAGGAGTAGGGATGTTAAAACATTTCACTCCACGGGTCAGAAAACTCAACACCTTGTCCAAAGGGAAAACTTTATTGAGTACACCAAAGCAACTTTCCAGCCCTAGGCTTCCGGCTGCTGCATTTTCAAACTCCAATTTTTTGTATTCTATATTCATGGGTTCGTGCATGCTGCTGATCATATCAATACTTCCTTCCAGTAATCCTGCCCGCAAGGCCTGTTGGTCTGCTTTGGATCGAATGGGGGGGAAAACTTTGAAATTTGGATCAAAACCTTCCAATTCATTATCATCAAAAATTAAATGTGGGAGTCCAACGCTACAACTGACGTTGAGTCCTTGCTTTTTTGCTTTTCTGATCAAATCTAAGCCTGCTTCAGTACTAATATTGGGAATATGGAGTTTACCCCCTGAATATTTTAAAATTTCAAGATCTCTTGCTATCTGAACCGATTCGGCCATAGAGGGAATTCCTTTTAAGCCAATTCGGGTACTGGTGATGCCCTCATGCATGACTCCTTTACCGGCCAGTTCATTGTCTATGGGGTGTGAGATGACCATTCCCTCAAAACTTTGACAATATTGAAGTGCTATTTTGAGTAAGTTGGCCCTTTTAACCGAGAATTTATGATCTCCAAAAGCAATGGATCCTCCGCTGAACATGTCGTAAAGGGAAGCCATTTGATCTCCTTTGGATTCAACCGTTAGTGCTCCTATCGGATATAATGTTGTGGTCAACCCCTTGCTCATTTTGATCAAATGCCCAATAATGGATTTGGAATCAGGAATGGGATGGGTATTGGAATTCAGTAATATTTTAGTAAAGCCTGATCTTGCGGCTACCTCTAGTCCGTTGGAAAGTGTTTCTCTTTCCTCGTAACCAGGTTCTCCAAATGACACACCACTGTCAAACCATCCACAGGAGACATGAAGATTTTCAAAAGCATGTACTTCCGTTTCTTTATCGGCTTGTATATTCTCTGCTATTTTGGTGATAATTCCCGCAGAAATGAGAATGTCTTGATTGGTGGAATGATGAGGACTTTGGGAATTTAGTATTGTAGCATTTTTAAGAAGTATCTTCATTAAGACATCGCTATAGTACAAAAATATAAAATCAAGCGTAAAAAAAGCCCGATACGGTAATTATAATATTTTAGAACTTTTCAAAGGCCCCCAATCCAAATAGTGCAAAGTCGTATTTTACGGGATCCTTTGAGTCAAATTTTCTGAGCTTAGTGTCCAATTCCAGAAGGGTTTTAGCGTCGTTTTGCTTCCTTTTTAGGAGTCCCAGTTTTCGTGCTACATTTCCAGTGTGAACATCCAAGGGAATGGATAAATCCGAACTTGATATTTTTTTCCAAATTCCGAAATCAACGCCGTTTTCAGCAGATCTAACCATCCACCTCAAAAACATATTGATTCTCTTGGCAGCAGATCCCTTGAGAGGATCAGATACGTGTTTTTGGGTTCTGGGTAGGTGATCGAGTTCAAAAAAAGTCTTTTTGAATTGGTGAATGCGTTCTTGTAGGTTGACGTTTTGTGAAGTAAAAAACTTTTCCAGTCCACCGTGGTTTTTATAGATGTTTTGCAATGCTCTGACAAAATACTTTAAATCCTGTTCGTTGAATGTCCGATGAACAAAGCCTTTAAAGTTTTTAAAATCTTTTTCACGATGATTGAGGACAAAATCATAGGGTGAGTTGTCCATAATATCCATCATCTTTTGGGCGCTCTTTAGAATACTTACACGGTTTCCCCAGGCTATGGTGGCACTGAGAAAAGCAGCAATTTCTATGTCCTTTTTTTCTGAAAACTGGTGTGGAATCTGAATGGGATCGTGAGTGATAAAATCAATGGATTCGTATTGTTGGGCTTTAAAATCCAGAAAAGAATGCAGTTCTTTTTGATTCATGAAATGATCTTGCCGTCTTTGAGTATAATCTTGCGATCGGCCATTTCTGCCAAAGCATCATTGTGGGTAACAATAACAAAAGTACAAGCTGTTTGATCCCTGAGTTTGAAAAAAACTTCATGCAATGAAGCAGCATTCTGAGAGTCGAGATTACCACTGGGTTCATCGGCAAAAATGATTTTAGGATCATTGATTAAAGCACGGGCTACAGCAACTCTTTGTTGCTCACCGCCAGACAACTCCTGGGGTTGATGATGGATACGATCCGAAAGTCCCATTTGGTTCAGTAAGTCTGTCGCTTTTTCTTTTAGAGTTTGGGTATTGTTGTTTGCAATCCAACCTGGCATACACACATTTTCAAGGGCTGTAAACTCGGGTAACAACTCATGAAACTGAAAGATAAAACCAAGATGTTCATTTCTAAATGCTGCCATACGAGATGGTGTCATATTTTGCAATTTAACCCCTTCGATTTCAATCTTGGTTTTTGCATTGGTATCGGCAGTATCGAGTGTCCCTAATATTTGCAATAGGGTAGTTTTTCCAGCACCAGAGGGTCCTACTATGGCAACAATTTCTCGAGATTCTATCTCAAGATCAATTCCCTTAAGTACGGACAAATCCCCATAACTCTTATAAATATCACTGCAAATGATGCCTTTTTTCATGCATTAAAATTAGTTTTTTAAATACAAAAACCATTCAATCAATGCTTGATATTTCTTTTTTATTTAATCAATAACTATTTTGTTCAATAAATTAGTATATTTGATGAACAAAACTTAAAAAGTGATCAAACAAGCGTATTTTGCTGGAGGGTGTTTTTGGTGTACAGAATCTGTTTTTCAGAGGATTAGGGGGGTAATAGAGGTAGTTCCAGGTTATATGGGAGGGCATATTAAAAACCCGGCCTACAGAGAAGTATGCAATGGAAATACTGGACATACCGAAACCATCAAAGTGCTATATGATCAAGATTTGGTCTCTTATGGTGAGTTGCTCGAAATATTTTTTTTAACACACGATCCAACTACCCTCAATCGTCAAGGTAATGATGTGGGGTCTCAGTATCGCTCCGCAATTTTTTACAACAATTTGGAAGAAAAAATTCAAATTGAAGATTGTATCGATCGCCTGGAGAAAGAAGCTGTGTTTGAAAATCCAATTGTGACTGAAATCAATACGGAATGTCCTTTCTATGCTGCTGAAATTGAACATCATAATTATTATAATCAAAATACAGAGCAGCCTTATTGCCAATTTGTAATCACCCCTAAGATCAAAAAACTTAATTCAATTTTTAATCAAT